>NZ_JAKUGE010000016.1:0-96656 GCF_022663795.1 Bacillus cereus group sp. BfR-BA-01349 | reverse complement strand
AATCTTTAAATTCTCTACACCTAGCTTTTAGAAAAAAGAAACAACCTCTACTATACTTGACGTTGTATGGGCTTAGCTTGATAGCGATGTGGTTGTTCCCCTGAGTGTAAAAACGCTTGTCTATACGCCGTAATATGCTCACTATATTCATGGATTGGTTTTAATAGTTTCATTGTTCTTCTCCCCCTCTTCATTCCATAAAACAAACACCTTAATAGCAGCTATTCACTATTAAGGTGTTTCTATCCTTTTTATTCAAATAACCCCATACTCAAATAACGTTCACCTGTATCAGGCGCAATACATAAAACTTTTTTACCAACGCCTAGACGTTTCGCTATCATAATTGCAGCGTAAACAGATGCTCCAGAAGATGGCCCAACTAATAATCCTTCTTGTCTAGCTAAATTTCTCATTGTCGTTAAAGCCTCTTCGTCTGCAATTTGAATAATTTCGTTATACACTTCTGTATTTAAGTTTTTCGGAATAAATCCTGGGCTTGTTCCTACTAGTTTATGAGGACCTGGTACACCACCTGATAAAACGGGAGATCCTTTCGGTTCCACTACTGCAATATATAAGTTTGGTAATTTCTCTTTTAACGTTTCACCAGTCCCTGTAATCGTTCCGCCTGTTCCTGCCGTTGCAACAAAAGCATCAAGCTCTCCATCCATTTGTTCGTAAATTTCAAGTGCAGTCGTATAACGGTGAATATTCGGATTAGCTGGATTTTCAAATTGTTGCGGGATAAAACTATTCGGTATTTGTTTTTGCAGTTCTAACGCCTTCGTAATTGCTCCTGGCATTCTTTGTTCTGCTGGTGTTAAAACTACTTCTGCCCCGTATGCTTTCAATAAATTAACACGCTCTTTTGACATATTGTCTGGCATAATTAAAATCGCTTTATACCCTTTAGCTGCTGCGTTCATCGCTAAACCAATTCCTGTATTCCCACTTGTCGGTTCAATAATTGTATCCCCTGGTTTAATGAGACCATTTTCTTCTGCAACGTGAAGTAAATTATAAGCAGCACGGTCTTTCACACTACGTGATGGATTAAACATTTCTAGTTTCACATACACGTCCGCTGCGTCTTCCGGAATAAATTTAGATAATCGGACGACAGGTGTATCTCCTATTAATTCTGTTACGTTTTCACATAATTTCATAGTGCATCCCCTATTCTATCGTTTTCTTATCACTTGGTAATAACCATGAAGTAAGTCCAATTAACGGTAAACAACTACATAATATCATAATGAACTGAAGGCTATATATATCAGCTAACTTTCCTAGTACTACAGCGCCTAGAGCACCAAGGCCGAACGCAAGACCTACAATTAGACCTGATACCATCCCTACTTTTCCCGGAACAAGCTCTTGCGCGTATACAACAATTACACTAAAACTACTTGAACTAATAAAACCGATACATAAAAATAAAGGTACGACCCACACAAGTGAGACATGTGGTAATAACAGCGCAAGTGGCGCTGAACCTAACATTGAAAATACGATGATGTTTTTCTTACCAAATCGATCTGCTAACGGTCCCCCGAAGAAAGTGCCTAACACACCAGCAATCATAAATGCGAATACGAAATACTGGGCATTTTTTATAGATAAACCATAATGCTCAATTAAGTAAAATTGATAGAAATTCCCGATACCGGCACCGTACCAAGAGCGCACAAAAGTAAGAAAAACAAGAAGTATAATAACAAATTTAATGTGTGTACTTACAATTGCATTTTCCGCCTCAAGCGCAGCTCTCTTCTTCCTTCTTACAGCGCCGGTTGCTAATTCATTTTTGTACCAATTCGATACGAAAATTAATAATGCAATTCCTACTGCTGCAAATGCTGTAAAACCTAATGAACCAATTTGACCGAGTGGAACGAAAATTAGCGCTGTAAAAATAGGAGCTAAAGAATTCCCCGTGTTTCCCCCAACTTGATAAATCGCTTGCGCTAACCCTCGTTTTGCACCTGCCGCCATATACGCAACACGAGCGCCTTCTGGATGAAAGACTGCGGAACCTAAGCCAATAAATAAAACAGAAATAATAACAATAATAAAGTTTGGTGCAAACGCGAGTCCAATCATTCCAAGCATACTTGAAAACATACCGAGTGGTAATAAAAATGGTGACGGCTTCTTATCTGAATACATACCAAACACCGGTTGCATAATCGATGACGTCATATTTAACGCAAACGCAATCCACCCTACTTGCATATAGGATAAATTCATCGTTTTTTCCAAAATAGGAAACAACGCCGGCACAACTGCTTGCATCGAATCATTTAAAAAATGTCCGAAACTAATCGCAAATAATATTCGATATATTGTCGGTGTTTCTACTGTGTTTTTTTGTGAAACTGCCTGCATATGTGAATCGCTCCTTTCTGTACAAAATATATATTTATTACAGTAGGTGTAATAAATTCTGACTTTTGAAACATTTCTATTCTATACTGCTTTCATTTCTTTTTCCAGAAATATAACTTAACTCCCATCATTGACTTGCATCCTTGTAACTTTCAGCAGTAAAACATTATAGAAAAAGGCAACCCAATCACAAACTGGGTTGCCTCTTACATTAAATTGCAAAACGCTTATACTTCTCGTAATCGCTCGTCTTACATTCCACTTCTAGTTTCGTACCTTCATTTTCATAACTCGTTGATAAAACGTGCGCATGATTATTGAAATACGAAACTACCTGTCCTTGATCATACGGAATTAACATTTCACATTTCGTATATTCTTTATAAATATGGGAACGAATCATTTCTACAAGCTCTTCAATTCCAACATGTTTCTTCGCAGATAAATACACGCGGTCTTCTTGTACTTTCGGAATTTCAACATCCACCATATCTGATTTGTTATAAGCATAGATCGTTGGAATATTTTCTACTCCAATTTTCTTTAACGTTTCATTTGTAATATCAATTAATTGTTCATAATTTGGATTTGCGTAATCTACGACGTGAATAAGTAAATCTGCTTCCGCTACTTCTTCTAACGTTGAACGGAACGCCTTCACAAGATGATGTGGTAATTTACTTACAAATCCAACTGTATCTGTTAATAAAAATGATTTATTATCTGGCAAATCAATATTTCGTACAGATGTTTCTAACGTCGCAAATAACATATCTTTTTCAAATACTTGTTTTTCTTCTGTACCATTATAAATTTCAAGCATTGCATTCATCGTCGTTGACTTTCCTGCATTCGTATAACCTACTAATGCTACAACAGGTATTTCATTTTTCTTACGTTGCTTTCGCTGCGTTTGACGCTGGGCAACGAGCGCTTCTAAATCTTTATTCAAAACTGAAATTTGTTCTTCAATTTTACGACGGTCTAACTCTAACTTCTTCTCACCGACACCTTTATTTTTCGTACCAACGCCGCCACTCTGTCTCCCTAACGATTCACGAAGACCGATTAAACGAGGCATCATGTACTGAAGGTGTGCTACTTCTACTTGTAGCTGTGCTTCTTTCGTTTTCGCACGTTGCGCAAAAATATCTAAAATTAAAATGGTACGATCAATTACCTTACAATCTAAATCCTCTTCTAAATTTCGAATTTGTGAAGGAGATAATTCATCATTAAAGATGACCATATTCGCATCTATTTCTTGTACATACGCTGCTACTTCTTCAATCTTTCCTTTTCCGATATAATGCGATGGATTTACTCGTTGTAAATTTTGCGTTACTTGCCCAATTACCTCTACATCACAGGCTTCCGCAAGATTTGTTAACTCTTCCATCGAATATGCAAAATCATCTTCATTACCTACATTTACTCCAACTAAAACTGCTCTTTGTAATACTTCTTCCATATATTTATTCCTCCATTTCGATTACGTAAAATAAAAAACACAGGTCGCTGCCTGTGTTTTCGTAAACGGATAAGGGTTCACCAAAGAAATAGAAGAAAGCTATGCTTTCATCCTATTTTATAGTCAAAAAGTCCCAAGATCATATACGTATCCACAATAAGCGTTCACCTATACAATCCCATTCTATTTATAAAGGCAAAACAAAAAGAGGGCGTATTCGTCCCTCCCTCTTTGTCACATATAAGCTTAATAAAGGGTTCCTTTAAAATAGGCAGACTAATCCCGTTCACTCTGTACACAGACAGAGCCTTTGAGCGCTATTCAATTATTGGCACAAAGTATTGAGACGTAATCTGATTAAGATCAAAGGAAGCCCCTCCGTTCATTTTAAGTTACATAAAGTGTAGCATAAGTAATTCGCTTTCACAAGGTTTAACAACCTATATCACACTAAAGAAAATCGTCATTTTTTGCGAGTTTTTCTCACAATAAAAATAACAAAAGCAATTATCAATTTTAGAAACTTCTCGTATATTATTTTTACAGCACTCGCCAAATTCCTTCATAGTAAGTTAAGTATTATCGTTTTAATACAACAAAAATCTATATTGACATTTTTATAACCTGATATTAGTATCAGGTTATAAAAATAAAAATTAGGAGATGTTCCTATGCATTCTAAATCTCGTATTACTGCAATTGGTACTTATGTTCCAGATCAAATATTGTCTAATAACGATTTAGAAAAGATGGTCCATACGAATGATGAATGGATTGTACAAAGAACAGGAATGAAGGAAAGAAGAATCGCTAGCGAAGAAGAATATTCCTCAAACTTAGCCATTAAAGCAATTAAAAATTTATGTACAACATATAAGAAAAACTTAGAAGATGTCGACTGTATCATTGTCGCTACTACTACTGCTGATTACGTTTTCCCTAGTGTTGCTTGCCAAATACAACAATACTTCAACATACCTCATACACTAGCTTTTGATTTAAATGCAACTTGTGCTGGTTTTACATATGGACTACACGTCGGTAATAGCTTAATCACTTCTGGATCACATGAAAAAATACTTGTCGTAGCGACAGAGACATTATCTAAAGTTACTGATTATACCGATAGAACGACCTGTATTTTATTCGGTGATGGTGCTGGAGCTATTTTATTAGAAAGAGATGCAGACACCCCAAGCTTTATCGCTGCTCACATGGGAACAAACGGTGATGGCGGCATTCATCTATATAGAACAAACTTATCTACTACTATGAATGGCACACCACTGCAAACAAATGAAAAAATCGTTCAAAATGGAAGAGAAGTATATAAATGGGCAACACGTACAGTGCCAAAAGGCATAAAAGATTTAATACATACCGCAAATATGCAAGTAGATGATATAGACTGGTTCATACCCCACAGCGCTAACTTACGAATGATTGAATCTATTTGCGAAAAATCTCAAATTCCAATACAAAAAACATTAACGAGCGTGGAATATATGGGGAATACCTCTTCAGTCACCATTCCACTCGCTCTAGATTTAGCTATAAAAGAAGGGAAGTTAAATAATGGAGACACACTTTTACTATACGGATTCGGTGGTGGTCTTACACATTTAGGACTTATTGTAGAGTGGAATTTAATTTAAGTGTATAAAAAGAGGCTCTAGTCAGTAACTAGAACCTCTTTTCCATTTAATTTCTTGCCCCTTTTCGAGACCATATCACAACAGGAATAAGTAATAACGCTAACACGCCTCCAGCCAATGACAATGCCGCATAACTTGAATTCGCTACTACCATACCTGACATCGCTCCACCAGAAGCTCCAGCTAGCGCAATAAAAACATCTATTTTTCCTTGTGTTTTAGCACGTGTAGACGGTGTTGTGGAATCAACGATTTGTGCTGTACCACTAATCAATCCGAGGTTCCATCCTAGCCCAAGTAAAGACAGAGCAACGATTAATAGTAATAAAGAATCACTTGGCGCTATCGCAGCTATGACACCCGCTGCAAGTAAAATCACTCCACCAGCTATGCTCATTGTAGTTCGGCCAATTTTATCAATTAACATTCCTGTAACGAGAGATGGAAGATACATTGCACCTACATGAAAACCTATCACAAGTCCTACTGCACTTAAACCGTGACCGTGGTGTCCCATATGAACTGGCGTCATCGTCATAATCGCAACCATCACGATTTGCGTAAGTATCATTACGATTGCTCCAACTGTAATACCTCGTTTATTTTCTTTCACTTCTTCTGTTATTGGTTGCCCTTTATATGTATGTTCCTGTTTATATCTTTCTATTATGTTAGCAATAATTAACGGATCTGGACGAAGCATAACAAAAAGAACTAGACCCGCCAGTATAAATGCTGCTGCCGATAGTATGAACGGACCTGCAAGTTTAGGAACTCCAATTGAATGCGCAAAACTACCCATTACTCCTACTAAATTTGGTCCTGCAACTGCACCGAAAGTCGTCATTACCATCGTAATACTAACAGCCGTTGCTCTCTGCTTCTTATCTGCTAAATCTGTACCTGCATAACGAGCTTGTAGATTCGTGGCTGTACCGGCACCATATATGAGTAAAGAAATAAGTAAAAGAATAATGCTATTCGTTAAAGCTGCCATTACAACACCAATTGCTCCAAATCCACCTACTATAAACCCTGTTGCAAGACCTATCCGGCGTCCATATCGTTGCGAAAGCTTCCCTACTATGAAAGCTGCTAATGCTGATCCCAATGTAAACATAGCAGTTGGTAATCCTGCAAATGCATCTGTTCCAAGCATTTGCTGCGCAAGAAGTGCTCCCACTGTAATACCAGCAGCTAGTCCTGCACCGCCAAACATTTGTGAAATGCTGACGATTATTAACGTTCGTTTGTATAGTTTTTGTTGCTCTTCGTCTGTGTACACATGATTATCTATTAAAGCCCCTGCCTTATCTAGCAATTCCCCATCCTCCTTTTAAAATTAATCCCTCTTGTTAATGTACTATGTATAACGTTACATATTCAATGGCATTTTCCATTCATCCCTTTCATTCTAAAAAACTTTCTAATCATTCTCGACTTATCCCATGCTATATTAAAAATACTACTATTCACAATATGCAAGGAGAAAACAATGAAAAAACAGGCTAATAGCAGCCTGTTTCCCTTTACACTTCTTCTACTATCCTTCCCCTTCTCTTTTTACTCAAAGCTCTTCCTTCCCACAACAACAAACTTACGAAAGCACAAATTAAAATAATTGGCACACTTGCTTTATATAAATCTGTAAAACTCATTGCCATCTGATTCTTGGCATAATGATTCACATCATTCAAGAATGTGAGTACCTCTTTCTTTATACTTTCCTCTTGTTTTTCAACTTCTTTTGTTACTTGCCTCATAACTTCTTCTCTTTTTACATCCCTATATTCTACTGGAACTTTTCTTAATATTTCATCCGTCTTGTCGCGAATCAATTCTTCCTTTTTCTCTTTACTTAATCCCATTGTCATTGTATTTTGTTTCTTATTTATATTCGACTCTAAACTTTGATTCTCTATTTTTTCTTTAGTCATTTGTAAAATTTCAGTTTGCTCAGTACTATTCACATGAATATTCCGCACCTTTTCTTCTGCATAACGATATACTTTTTCTTTATTTACATTTAAATTATGAGTTAAGTTAGAGACAAATATTGCGACCGCCAATACAATTCCAACCTGTCGTAACATTGATACAACACTTTGAGAAGCAGTTAATAATTCTCCTTCAAACGAAGACGCACTTAAAACTGTAATTGGCCCCACTACTAAGCCATATCCGACACCTAATATCATACATGGAATAATAATTTCTATATTTGTTGAATGAACATCAATCATTTGCAACCAATAGTAGGAAAGCCCCATAACAAGAAATCCTGACAAAATAATAGTTACTTTTCCGAGTTTTTTAATTAAAGTTGCTGCAACTGGTGAGACAAAAAATATCATTGCTGAAATAGGTGTCACTAAAAAAGCCGCTTCAATTTCCGTTCGACCTTGTAGTTTCGTCAAGAACGTTGGAAGCAATACAGTAACTCCAATTAAAAATAAATTACTTAATATAACAACGATCGACGCTCCGACAAACATTCGATCTTGAAATAACTTTAAATTCACCATTGGGTTATGAATCTTTCGTTCTACTAAAATAAATAGAATAAGAGAAATAGTGCTAATTGCATAACAAGACAAAGCAATATTACTTTGCCATCCCCATGTATTACCTTTTACTAATATGAGAGTAAATGAAAAAATTGCTGTGCTACTTAATAGTAGTCCTATCCAATCTATTTTTGAGATAATACGTTCTTCATTTTTTATTTGTAGCATGATGCAACATAACACGATTCCTATTATACAAACCGGAACATTAACGAAGAACACCCATCTCCATCCTAAATTTTGCGTAATAATTCCACCTATTACTGGCCCCATAGCAGCTGACAATCCTTGTGTTACTCCTAAAATTGCAAGTGCAACATGCCTTTTAGCTAACGGCATAGCTGATACACCAATTACCATACTTGTTGGAAATAAAATTGCTGCCCCAATACTTTGTATAAAACGAGAAAAAATAAGAAAATCACCTGTATTAGCAAAAGCGCAAAGTACCGATCCACCACCAAAAATCACCAGACCAAGAATATACATCTTTGCTTTTCCAAAGATATCAGCTATCCGCCCTAACGGAATGGCAAGTACTGCAATCGTCATTGTATAAACATTTAATACCCAAGACATCTTTTCTAATGAAGTATTTACACTCGATTGTATTGCCGGTAAAGCTATATTCATAATTGTCGTATCAATCATACAAAGAAAGATACCTAGACACATTAAAAAGACAATCTTAATACCCTTTGATTGCTCCATCTTTATATACCCCTTTATTTATTGTGAATGCGTTTTTCATTCTTCTGTTTTATTGTTTTCTTTCGCCTCTAACTCTTCTAATTTTTTCTTCAAAGTCTCCACTTGTGCACTATACGATGCAATACCTACATCTAGTGAAATTTCTTCGACGAAAGTAATACCTACTCTCCACTTTTCATATTTCAATCGAAGATCTGCAATGTACGCTTCTTTTCTTTCAATTTCATCTTTAATCCATTTTTTTATTGTTACATCATCACTATAGTTGCCAAAATACATTCTCATTAAAAAATCCGAACGTAAAACATCCTTCTCTACAGGCGTCTGCATGTATTGATAAAATTCTTCACGCCCCTCATCTGTAATAAAGTACATTTTCTTATTCGGTTTTCCCTCTTGCATGACAACCTCTTTTTTTATTTTCCCTTCATTCTCCAATTGCCGTAACGTTGGATAAATCATTCCAAAACTTCCATCAAAAAAATGAGTAAATACGTCTTCAAACACAATTTTAATATCGTAACCAGACAATTCCTTTTCCATTAATAAACCTAAAACAACATCTCTTCCCTTCAAAGTAAAACCCCCACATAGTATATAATCAATAATCATATTAACAATATTAATATGATTATTGATTATATACCTTATTCTGTTAATTGTAAAATATTTCTAAATAAAAAAGCCCCATAATTTGGTTTCACCAATTCACAGGGCCATTTTCTTATTTACTCTTTCACACCTACATCTTGCAAACCTTCAATATCCTCTTTCATTTCATAATAATAAGAAGGAAATTCTATACCATGTTCTAAGAAATAATCCTCAATGAATGAAATAATGATTTTTAACGTTTTCACACGAGCATACAATTTATCGTTACTTTCAATAATATGCCACTTTGCATTTGGCTTACTTGTTTTTTCAAACATGTCTTCCATTACTTCAACATACTCATCCCATTTTTCACGATTACGCCAATCTTCGTCTGTAATTTTCCATCTTTTCAAAGGATTTTTCTCTCTATCTTTAAATCTCTTTAACTGTTCCTCTTTACTTATATGGTAGAAGAACTTCCCTATTATGTAATGGTCATCTGTTAGTAGTTTTTCAAAATCATTAATCTCATCATATGCTCTCATCCACTCTTCCTTTGTAGCAAATCCTTCAACACGCTCAACTAACACACGACCGTACCATGAGCGATCAAAAATGGTGATTTGCCCGTACTGTGGAATTTTGCGCCAGAAACGTTGCAAATAATGGTAACGTTTTTCATGAGGTGCAGGCGCTCCAATTGGATTTACTTGGAACCCACGCGGGTCAAGGTGTTCCGTCACCCGCTTAATTGCCCCACCTTTATCAGCCGCATCCCATCCTTCCATAACAAGCATAACCGCGGTTTTTTCTTCTTTCAAAATTTGCTGTAATGCTAATAAGCGCCTTTGATATTTTTCTAATTTCTTATTGTACTTAGATTTTGATTCAATTTTTTTCGTTAAGTCTACTTTAGCAAGATGTCCATTTTCCATAAAACAAATCCCCCTTGTTGTATGACAATGTTATTTTAACATATTTTTGGTAATTTTTTCATATCCTAAAAAACTGTGTAGAAACACCTCTACACAGCTTCCTTCTCTAATTTCACATATACAAGCACATTTAACTACATTAAAATAAATAATTTATACTGAACTCTTAGTATATTCTTTTTATTAAAACGTAAAAATAGCCCTTTTAAAAAGGGCAGCAATCTAAGTATAGAAAAAAATTTATTCTTTTTTACTACATACGTAATTATGCCGGCTATAAGGGTAGTGAATAAGATATTGATCCACTACTCACAATAGCCTCTTTACATTATATGGTATATTTACTCGTGAAAAGAAGATAATAACAAGTAAATCCATTAAAGAATGGGAGCACTCAAAAAATGAAACGAAAAATATTAACTCTCTTTACACTTTTATGCTTAGCACTACCAATACAAGCTAGTGCTTACACATTTCAGTCACTACCGATTGCGTCAAAGTCTAAACAATGGTATGTCGAAATCGATAAATCTCATAACTCAAACAAGCAAGCAATCCAGCCAAAGCAAGGTGTATTTGATACGTATAGTTTACTCGTAAAAAACATCGGTCATGATGTATCAAACGTATCTGTGGAAATACTTGATAACAACCCTACCTCTAAAGCTACCTTTAAACCTACTACACCTAATGGAAACATTTCTAAAAGTCATACAAGCTTTGACTACATGGTATTCCCATTAGACTTTAATAGTCATAATTTTAAAGTTGTAATCACTTGGGAAGAAAAGAATTTCTCTTACAATGGCCATCCGGTAAATGAAGGTAAAAAAATGAAACAAACATTTGTATTTAATGAAGACTAAGTCCTAATTTCTTTAGGGCTTAGTCTTCTTTTGTGATTTCCAATTCTGTTTCTTCCATACTCATCTTTTTGTGCCAAATATGTACGGACGGTTTTTTATTACAAAGGGGTTTTATTAATACTAGTTGATTATATGCTAAGTTATTTTCTATTTGGGTAGCGATATAGACTATAAAATTTTTGGCTTCAAAGACCTTTTCTTCCAAAATGTATTTACTCTCTAATTGCCTTGTTACTATATCTTTCAAATTTTCTATAGTCACGCATATCGCCCTCTTTTCCCATATAATCAATTAAATCGACGAATACTCGGTACAGACAATGCTATTCCAATTGTTAAAATTACTAAACTAGCTAGTGTTATAATAGTTATTTCGCCACCTATGACAGTAGCTAACCAGCCTACAACTAGATACCCTAATGGCAATAAAGCAAAAGAACCCAACATATCAAGGCTTGCCACTCTTCCGAATGCTTCTTCTGGTACAAGCTCCTGTAAACTCGTTTCCCAAATGAGTCCAAATATCATCATGCCAAATCCTTCAATTGCCATTAAGAATATTAAAGCGGGTGCCCAAGAAATGAATGGCATAATTAATAAAGCAATGCCACTCATTAAAACACCTCCATAAGCCAGTAATCCTCTCTTATGCCACCGCTCTTTCCCACCAAATATTAATGCGGCAATTACAGCCCCACCACCAGAAAAGGCCATGCCAAGTCCATACACGTAAGCTTCAAAATGATGATGAACATTAAATAACCATGGAATTAATACGACGATAATGCCGGCATAACAAATATTTATAAAAGAAAAAACTAAAATTGTAATCCACAGCCACGGATGACTTTTTAAAACTAAAACACCTTCCATAAACTCTTGTTTGTAAGTAAGCTTACTCTTTTCAATGGGCTTTACTTTTTTAAACTTAATTTCTTTTAAAAATAATAAACATAAAAATGATAATAAGTACGTTGCTGCATCTAGTCCGAAACCTATCCCTGCAGATGCAACCGATACGATTAACCCACCAAGTGCTGGCCCAATTAATCGTATACCTTGATTACTCATTTGAGTGAGTGCGTTAGCTGCATTACGAATTTCAGGGACGAATACTTTTGCCCTTACAGCAGAATATGCTGGTTGGAATATCCCTTCCATAAGTCCATATATGGCAACGAGAATATATAAAATCGTAATTGTTAATAAATCCATAAATATAAGCGATGCAAGTAATAGCATTACTATACAGCGGATTATATCCGTAAATAACATTAATTTAACCCGATCAATTCGGTCTACAACTAAACCTGCAAATGGTAAAGCAAGAATATTAGGTAGCATGTACATTGCCATCGTCATCCCCATTACAACTGTTGAACCAGTTAATGAATACACAACAACTGGAAGTATGACCATAGTTATCGAACTACCTAAGGCCGAGAGTAATTGTCCAATCCATAAAAACTTAAAGTGCGTTGATACTTTAACTGGTAATAATAATTTTCCAATATAACCTAAACTTTTCTCCTTTTGTATTTCCCCTTGCATGTCTCTCCCCTCTTTTCAAATGACTATAGAATACATAATATATGACTGAAAATTTATAATATTATATTTCTAATTATATAAGAAACCATTATGTTATGGTAAAATTATCAAAAAAATATAAAGGAGAATGCATCATTATGCCTCCAAATTCACATAATATCGAACACCAAATCTATACAATGTGTATGATCCAGCGCAACAATGAAGTTTTACTCGTAAAACGACCCAATCATCGAGGTTTCCCTGGCTACATAGCTCCTGGCGGCAAAGTAGATTTTCCCGAAAGTATCGTTCAAGCCGCTATAAGGGAAGTAAAAGAAGAAACCGGATTACTTGTTTCGGATTTAAATTTTAAGGGATTAGATGAATATGTAAATCCGAAAGGGAATGTTCGGTACATGGTATTTAACTACTGGACAGACTCATTTGAAGGTGAACTTCTTTTAAACCCACCTGAGGGCAAATTATTATGGATACCAATCGATACAGCACTAAAGCTTCCTATGCAAGATTGGTTTAAAGAAAGATTCCCATTATTTTTTGAAAAAGGCACCTTTGAAATTCAACGTGTTTGGGATAATGAGCTAGATAAACAAGTTGCTATAACAATTACACATACGTAAAAAAGCTTGGAATCTCTCCAAGCTTTTCTTACTTCTCCTCTACTTTCTTAATCTTATAATCAATTTCTAAAAACTTAACTCCAAATATCCACATTCTATGATTAGCTTCTAGTATGTGATCCGTGCGCTCTTTTATAATAAAAGTCTCTGCAAACGGTAAACGGATTGTCAAGAACCGAGTATGTAAATAAATCCCCTCATCTCCCTGACCATTTTCTCTTAACTTACTAGTAATAATTAAATCATGACTATCATTATATAGTTTCAAAATACCAGTCATATTCGAATAAGGTAAAGGTAAGGCGATATTCATATATGTCTCATTCTTATTTGTATGCTTTGAATAAAGAGCTACAAAAATAGATTCACCTGCTTCATTTTTTCTTAGCCAAGCCCTTACATTCTCTCTTCCATCTTTCTCATCTATGACACTAATGATAGAGCCATGCATCGTTTCCCAATTGCCGCCCATTCCTAAATGTATTTGTTCTACACGCTTACTCATTTTCTCATAGCAAAGTGCGAACGGACGGAACCAACGAGCCCATTTAATATTCGATTGCAATTCATACTCTGCTGTATTTTCATAAAAATGAATAATACTTAAAGGAACCTTCGTCACATCAAATGCCTCACTATGAAAGTCATTTACTTTATCAACTAAACCGTTGTATTCCTTACTGTCTACTAAATTGCTGCTATATAAATAAGCCTCACCAATTGCCACATTTCCTCTTAACTTACTCATTGGTTTCCCATAGTATTTATAATTCGGAACACTCTTTTCAATCACCCAGCCGATAAATGCCGGTAACGCTACTCCAATTCCATTGACAACACCATGAATCCAAACCATTTGAGCAATTGTAATCGTCAAGACATGCTTCAAATTTCCGTATGAATATATGAGTGAGAACATAATTGTAACCATGAGTGTACTAGACGAAACGATTAGAAGAATCTTTGCACTGATAGCATTAAATTTTGCTCTCCAAACGTAAAATCCATACCCATAAATTGCACATAAATATAGGAACACTGCAAAAAATTCAAATATTCTTGAGTATGTAATTCCTATTGCAACTGTCATAGGTGAAATCATGATGATAAACATAATAGCATCATACACTTTACTTCTCTTTTCTCTTTTTCTCCCTATTAAACCAGCTGATAATGGCAATAGAAACGCCGAATAATGAAAATGTGCAGCTGTGAGTAAGACAATGTCAGAGCTAAAATGCATAATTGAAAGTTTTGCTACTGAAGCAGAAAACCAAAAACCACCTAAAAACAAATAAATAAACGCACTATCTATGGCGATCTCTTCTAACGGCTTCCATCCTCTTTCTAGCAATCTACTTACACCAAATAATGCAACAATTCCTGTATATACAAACCAAACTAGCGCAAATAAATAGTGATTTGTGACGAAAGCTAGCATTGCGCAAATTGCTGCGATTGGATATAAAAATGATACGGATTTATAAAATAATAATTGCGATCCATCTCTTGTTCTTTTATCAATAATACAAAATGACATTGGTATAAATAATAAAACAGATAATAATATAATTGCTTCAACAGGATTTATATTCGACCACTCACATATTAGAAAAACAACATAGCAAGCAAGCCCAAATATTATATTTTTCATATCGTTTATTCCCTTTCCCCAAATGTTCCCTTATATGAAAAAAGTGAACCAATTAACGGGTTTCGTACTTGTACATGAATTCGAAAACACTGAAGTGTTTCATCATAACTTTCAACAATTTTTGCCTCACCATACAAAAATTTTGGTAACGGCATTTTTCTTCCAAACATATAAAACCATTGTTTCTTTGAAGAAATATGCATTGCCCCTAACTCATCGATATGAAAATGCAGTGTAGAAACGAGTAAATGTGGTTCACCAAAATAATCTACAATTTCATTTTCGTTTTCATCCAATTGCATAACTGCATTAAAATATCTTTTCTTATTATGAAAATAAAAAGTACGGTTCCACCTTACTAATTCTTGTCCATATTCATCTCGCTCAGCTATGTTTTGTATCGTAAATGGAATTTCCTCTCCTCGTTCCGAGAAAAACATTCGAAACTTCGATGCAATTTTCAATATAAATTTCACGAAAAAAGAGCCA
This sequence comes from Bacillus cereus group sp. BfR-BA-01349, assembly GCF_022663795.1. Lineage (NCBI taxonomy): Bacteria > Bacillati > Bacillota > Bacilli > Caryophanales > Bacillaceae > Bacillus > Bacillus cereus group sp. BfR-BA-01349. Next base: position 81,146 of record NZ_JAKUGE010000016.1, on the reverse strand, counting down.
CCGTAAATTTCATCCATCTTTCCTTCCCCTGTAAAACTATTCTCTTCTGTAATCGCATAACGCTTCTGCAATTCAGGATGAAGATTTTTATAGGTATCCCCTAATAATCGTTCATACATATTAGCCATATACTTATCCCTTTCTCGCCCTCTTGCAATTTTTCGCGCTTGGTAAATCGAAACTATTTATATAACCGACAATTGATAACCCCATTAAAAGAACATTTAATGTAATCGGATTAAACGGTCCTGTAAAGCTTGCGATATTCGTAAATCCTGCCGCTAACGTTAAAACTAGTAATACAATAATATGCAGTATAAATAATTTTCGTTTTGTTAGTGGCAACAGCCATACGACACCGAAAATTATTTCTAACCCCCCAATTATTTTAAGTATACATACACTACTTTCATTTGAACCGATTAATAAAGAAAGCATCTTTACTTCTTCTGAATGAGTAAACAGTAGTTTTGGCACTATCCCTTGATATATCCATACAAAAGCAAATAAAGAACATACGAGCCAATACTTCATTGTTCTTCTAATTAGTAACCTAGGATGAAGCCCCTTTTCTAACCATAATTTTAAGGCATCAAAACTCCAAGCAGTCGCCCAACCTAATAACGGACGAAAAATATAGGAATCTATCACATTTCCTATACGACCAAATCTTGTATCATAATCATATTGTGTCTCAAAATGGATGTATTCTTTATTGGGCGTATACTTCCAATAACCACGTCCTATTTGAATAAGAGATAATGTATTATCCGTCCAAAATTTTAAAGAAGAAATTCTTTCACCAGTTTCTTTTCTTATTTCACCTATTGATTCCCCTTCTCCAACTATTTCAAGCCCAAATCCAATCTTTGTTTTATACAAAAACTTCTGTGGTTCTCCTTCTTTTTTCTCTAAATACGAAATTTCAGTAAAGCGAGCATCCCACTCTGTATGTATATCTGGTTCTTGCGTATATTCCCATAATTTTTCCATCGTCGTGTTCATTTTTGTCGCAACATAAATAGACTGTTTCCTTTTCATTCTCCCCACCTCCTATGCACTATAAGTTTAATGTACATGCAATGGATTTATTTTGCTACATTTTTCACAAACTTCCTCAAAAAAAGAAAGAATTTTTAAAATATATATAAAACACTTGATTCCCCGAAAAATTTAAATTATTATAAAACAAATGTTACCAACAACTTCATAAATCAAACACTCTCGCCTAAAACGTGAGATAGAGGTTGCGATACTTATGAGTATTCTAATGGAGACACAGAGATGTCTATGAACTTAGATGAAAGGAAGTATTGCCGAAATTGATAAATTTCTCTGCATTTATCAATTGGGGCTGTTTTCGAATAGAAACAGAACTGTCATATGTACAGACGTGTACGTATGAAGAGCTATCTACAAAAAAGAGATATCATTTTTTTATGATATTCCTTTTTTGGCGTTTTTTTTATTAGCTCCGTTTTCTGTTTCCCTTTTCCTGTAACAGCACCATCCTCACTTATTTGAGATGGTGTTTTTTGTTTGTCTTTCTGGTAACTACAGGAGTATTGGGATTTATATATTTCCTAATCTATTCTTAAAAATAGACGAAAGAAGGAATTTGTAATGGAAACAATTGTTCAAAAATTTGGTGGCACTTCTGTCGGAAGCGTCGAACGCATTCAACATGTAGCAAATTTAATTATTGAAGAATATGAACGAGGTCATAGCATTGTCTCTGTCGTTTCAGCAATGGGAAAAAGCACAGATGAACTTGTCGCACTCGCTAACGCTATCACAGAAAATCCAAGTAAACGTGAAATGGATATGCTTCTATCTACAGGAGAACAAGTAACTATTTCATTATTAACAATGGCACTGCAAGCAAAAGGCTATCATGCAATTTCATTAACAGGGTGGCAAGCAGGTATTACGACAGAATCTGTACATAGTAGTGCACGGATTACTGACATTCATACAGATCGTATTCAATCTTATCTTGCTGAAGGCACGATTGTTATCGTAGCTGGTTTCCAAGGTATAAGTGTAGAAAATGAAATTACCACGCTTGGCCGTGGTGGTTCTGATACAACTGCTGTCGCACTAGCCGCTGCACTTAAAGCAAAAAAATGTGATATTTATACGGATGTGACAGGTGTATATACGACGGACCCACGAGTTGTAAAAGATGCTTACAAATTAGACGAAATTTCTTATGACGAAATGTTAGAGCTTGCTAATCTCGGTGCCGGCGTATTACACCCGCGCGCTGTTGAGTTTGCTAAAAATCATAACGTAGTTTTAGAAGTTCGCTCAAGTATGGAACAAGAAAACGGAACAATTGTAAAAGGAGAATGTAACATGGAACAACAATCAATCGTTAAAGGTATTGCATTTGAGGATAACATTACACGTGTCACAATTAAAGGATTAGAACAAGGCTCGCTTTCAACAGTTTTCTCTACATTAGCAGCAGCACACATTAATGTAGATATCATCATTCAAAGTATTACAAATGAAGGAACTGTACACCTCTCCTTCTCCATTCATTCGAATGATTTAAGAGAAACTTTAGAAGTTTTGGAACAAAATCAAGAAACTCTTCACTATGAATCTGTAGAACATGAAAATCACTTAGCAAAAGTATCAATCGTAGGATCTGGCATGGTATCTAACCCAGGTGTCGCTGCAAATATGTTCACTACTTTAAAAGAAGAAGATATTCATATTAAAATGGTAAGTACATCAGAAATTAAAGTGTCTGTCGTTATTGACCGCCTTCATTTAGTAACAGGCGTTGAGGCGCTGCATCAATCATTTATGGCGAAAATTGAGCCTTTCGTGCAAATGAGCTAATCTGATATATTTAGTAATGCTAAAAAAATCATATTAATGTATTACCTTCCTATTAAATAAAAAGCTGTTCGTTAACACGATGCTATATGACATATTAAAAAACACCTTGTCACATTTTCCTATACTGTGACAAGGTGTTTTTGACTGAAAGGAATTTGTAACTACTTAGTAGTATAATTACGGGGATAATTAAATAATAGACTTTTATACATAAGGAGATAAGACTATGGCAAAAAACAAATTACTACGAATGGACAATGTCAGCATCGTTGTAGAATCCCTTGATAACGCAATCTCTTTCTTTGAGGAGATTGGCTTGAATCTCGAAGGTCGAGCCAATGTCGAAGGTGAATGGGCTGGTCGCGTAACTGGACTCGGTTCTCAGTGCGTAGAGATCGCTATGATGGCCACTCCAGATGGCCACAGCCGAATTGAACTTTCGCGATTTCTCACCCCTCCTACTATAGCAGATCACCGAACAGCTCCTGTAAACGCCCTCGGTTATCTACGCGTCATGTTCACCGTTGAAGACATTGACGAAATGGTATCGAGACTCACTAAGCATGGTGCAGAGCTCGTTGGCGAAGTAGTTCAGTACGAGAACTCGTATCGTCTCTGCTACATTCGTGGAGTCGAAGGAATTTTAATCGGTTTAGCGGAAGAACTCGGTAATAAATAAGTAATGTTTTATAAAAAAAGAGGGAATAGCTCTATATTTAAGCTATTCCCTCACTTCTATTAAAACAGATGAATGTTTTCTTTTTTACAAGCTGCACGTAAATCGTCAGGCCATACAGAAGATTGAACTTCACCAATATGAGCTTTACGTAAGAAGTACATGCACATTCTTGATTGTCCAATGCCACCGCCGATTGTTAATGGTAGTACGTCTTCTAGTATACCTTTATGGAAATCATACTCACGTTTGAAGTCTTCACCAGTTTTCGTTAACTGCTCATCAAGTGATTTACTATCAACACGAATTCCCATTGATGATAATTCAAATGAAGATTGTAGTACTGGGTGCCAGAATAAAATGTCACCGTTTAATTTCCAATCGTCATAATCAGCTGCGCGTCCGTCGTGCTTTTCACCTGAACGAAGTGCATCACCAATTCCGATAATGAAGACTGCACCATGTTCTTTCGCAATTGCATGTTCACGATCTTTCGGTGTTAATTCTGGATATTTATCTTCTAATTCTTGAGAAGTAACGAAAACAATTTCTTCCGGTAAATACTTTCCAAGGAACGGATATTTTTCAAATAAGTGATCTTCTAAATCTTTGAATATTCCATAAATTGTTTGTACTGTTTTTTGTAAGTAATCGACAGTACGCCATTCTTTTTGAACGATTTTTTCCCAATCCCATTGGTCAACGTAAATGGAATGCGTTGCATCAAGTTCTTCATCACGACGAATCGCGTTCATGTTTGTATATAAACCTTCACCAGCTTCATATCCATATTCATGTAATGCAAATCGTTTCCATTTCGCTAGTGAATGAACAATTTCTAATTCTTCTCCTGAATGTAACATATCAAATTCAATTGGACGTTCTACACCGTTTAGGTGATCGTTTAATCCTGATTTTTTCGTTACGAATAATGGTGCAGATACGCGGAATAGTTCAAGGCGTTTTGCTAATTGGTCCTCGAAAAATGTTTTAACTTCCTTAATTGCAATTTGAGTCTCTCTTACTGTCATTAATGATTGATACATGGTGGTTTCCTCCTAAAATGTTTGGATGTTGTGAAAAGAAGCCAACAAAAAAAGCCCTTCTTTCCCAAAAAACTGGGACGAAAGGCTTTGGTTCCGCGGTACCACCCAAATTAGCAACAGAGGTTGCTCACTTATACAATACGGAGATGAAATATCTCGATACTGTTCTTCTTGTAACGGCGAAGTTCCCGGCTAAGTCTACTTTCCTATAAAGGATTTCGGTTAGCAACTCCAGGAGGTTCTTCATAATAGGCTTCGTATCAGGCTCACACCACCCCTGACTCGCTTAAACTACGTCCTACTACTACTCGTCCTTTCATAGTCGTTTTGTTGTCACATCTCTGAAACATTTTATTAATGATTATTCTATACAAAAAATAAAGAAAGTCAACAAAAAGTTTTAAAATATTTTTCAATTCTTTATTTTACGGCTTTATTGATTGTTGTTAATTTAACATCTTTACTTTTTCTGCCTCGTCAATCCAAAAAATGTTTCACTGACCGAAACTAACGTATACACAATAATTAATGTGATCGTTCGGAATATAGAATCCGCAGTATTTCTTATTATTTTCATTTTCTTTATAATTCCTTTCAGTTTACTTCCAATTTCATGATATACTATAGCATTCAAGCAGTTTATTTTTACTTAAAGCAATCATAGTCATTTATAAAGAGTATTTTCTAAATCATTGACTATTATCAAATAAGATTTTTATATAACGGAGTGATCATATGAGTAAAACGAAAGCAAAACCGAAAAAAGGTGTAGGACAAGGTACAGGAAGTAAAGGATGGAACCGTTGGCAATCAAGTGCAAAGAAAAAGGCAGCTGCCAAACCATACAAAAGTAAAGGTACAAAGAAGTAATTTAAATAACATTTGATTTCTTTACTTTGTACAAAACAAAATATAATTATTACAACAAAAAAGCTATGCCCTCATAAATTTGAAGGCATAGCTTTTTTATATTAAATCATTAAAATATCTCGAATTTCTTCCTCTGTGATTGAGGACAATTTCCCTTCTCCCGGCTCAATCACTTCAGCAATTAAATTTTTCTTACTTTCTTGCAGTTCATGCATTTTCTCCTCAATTGTTCCGTGGGCTACTAGCTTTATAACTTGCACTGTATTTTTTTGTCCCATTCGATACGCTCTATCGGCCGCTTGTTGTTCAACAGCTGGATTCCACCATAAATCGTATAATATTACTGTATCTGCACCAGTTAAATTAAGTCCGGTACCACCAGCTTTTAAAGAAATGAGAAATAGATCTCCTTCTCCTTCGTTAAACCGATCGCACAGCTCTACACGTTCCTGCGCTGGTGTACTCCCGTCTAAATAAAAGTATGGAATTGCTTGTCGATTTAACTCACGACCAATAATGGAAAGCATCTTCGTAAATTGAGAAAAAATTAATATTCTCTTCCCTGTACTTCTACATTCCTCTAAAATCTCTAACAGTTGTTCAAATTTAGCTGAACTTCCTTTGTAATCATCAACAAATAAAGCAGGATGACAACAAATTTGTCGCAATCTCGTTAAACCAGCTAAAATTCTAATTTTATTTTTACGTAACGTATCTTTGTCTAAATGCTTTAACGTTTCTTCCCTTAGCTTCGCTAAATAAGCAGCATAGAGACTCTTTTGATCGGGTAATAACTCCGATGATTGTAAGTGCTCTATTTTCTCTGGCAACTCATTTAATACGTCCCCTTTTAATCGTCTTAATACGAATGGTTTCACTCGCTTCGCTATATCTTCACGCCTTAAATCACCGAACTCTTTTCTTCCTGGTAATAATTCTGGGAAGACGACATGGAAGATAGACCATAGCTCTTCTAATGAATTTTCTACAGGTGTACCCGTTAGCCCAAAACGGTATTCAGCTTGAATTGTTTTCACAGCTCTTGCCGTTTGCGTTGTAGGGTTTTTAAACGCCTGCGCTTCATCAAGGAATAGTGTATGAAATGGTCTTGCATACAATCTTATATCTCTTCTCAGTAATGGATATGACGTAATTACGACATCAAATTCCGTTATATCTTTCAAAATTTTCCGGCGCTCTGCTTGGTTTCCATCTGCAATAACTGCTCTAATATGCGGGGCGAATTTTTTCAATTCACTAAACCAATTATAAACAAGAGATGATGGTGAAACGACTAATATAGGTAGTTTCTTTTCTCGAATCTCAGGCAAAACAGAATCTATAAAAGCAATGCTTTGCAACGTTTTTCCAAGTCCCATATCATCTGCTAAAATACCGCCAAAACGGTAATGAGCAAGTGTTTTCATCCATTCGAACCCATATACTTGATACTTTCTCATTTCTGCATTTAAAGTATTTGGCACAGCAAACTTTAATTTTTTCGGGTTTTGAATGTTTTCTACTAACTCTTGAACAGAATCATCTAAACTTAAAACATTGCCTTCATGAAGTCCGTTCATCCATTTTACACTCCGAATAAGTGGAACATTTACCTCTTCTCCATGTAAAAATTCTTTCCGAATACCTGATTCTTTTATAAACTGATTAATTTCATTAAACTCTTTACTCTCTAGCGATAAAAACGAACCATTCGCCAATCGATAATATTTACGTTTCTCTTCAAGGGCCGCTAATACACCTTTAATTTCTGCTTCTGGTATTCCTTTTATATCAAAACGAAATGACAACCAATCAATTCTTTCTTTTCTTCTCACTCTAATAAGAGGAACTGCATCCCCTTTACTAATTCGCAATTTGATTGCTGTCGTCGCATAAATATCAACTAAACCTTTTAATGTTGGCACGACGTGATATAAAAAATTATACTCAGCTTCTTCATTATGCATAAAGTAACCGCCTTCTGTTTTTGCAAAAGCACTTTCACTCATAATGTCTAAAATCTCTTTTTCCTTTTTCTCATCACGATTAAAAACAGACGGCTGTCCATCCTCTTCTAGCGGATTAATCATGACGTTCCCATAGTGAAATTCAAGACCTGCTAATAAGCGATTTTTCACGCGGTCTAAATACAATTTCGCTTTTAGCGAAGGTGTTTCAACACGATCCGATATTACTTCATCAATGTGTACAGTTCCGAGCTTCATTAATCCTGGTACAACTTTCGCGACGAAATGTTTCATCTTACTTTCTGGAATATAAAACTGATTACTATTTGAGCGACTCATCATCTTTTGTAATTCAATAAGTCGCATACAATCTTCAATGTGTAAGTGATATAATTTCCCATCGTAAAGTGCATTGTTATACATATCCATAACTTGTACACGATTTAAACCATCTATATGAAGTGTAAATCCGCCATTATTTCCCTTCGTAAATTCAAAGTGTAACGGCAACAACCCTTTTGAAACTTGTAATCTCTGAAACAGTTGTTCATTTTGTTTCAGCTGTACATATTCAACTTTAGAAAGCGAAAAGAGCATATCTTTCCATGAAGCTGGTGGTATAAATATCATACTTTCATCTTGTTTCGCATGTACTTCTAGCGTATCTTCATACATTTTTTCGTTATGATACATTTTAATGAGCTGCTGAATAATTGCATCCGTTTCTTGTTTAAAACTATGTACATCTGGTGTATATGTAAATTCATTTGAACAATGAAAAGACTCTCTTTTCTCCACCTTAGAAAGAAATTCTCTAATATGATTTATGACATACACTTTGGCAAGTTTCAATTGAATTCCAAGAAGAGCCCCACCACTTCTCGTAGCAACTGGTGTACATATAAACTCAATATCTAATATTTCACGTGTATCAAAACGGTGTTGTTTACTTTTTGGTCTCAGTGGTTTATCTGCAAACAGCTGAAACATACCACTTGTCAATTGATCATTTCTGCTACTAGTGGAGCTCATTCCACCTGTTTGTTGATTATAGTTTATTTGTATTAATACTGCTGCAACATGTTGACAGTACGTTTGAAAAGACGCTAATGAAGGACAACTACATTTTGCAACAACATCACCCTTTTTGGCTTTTGCTACTGTAACATGGAAATCCTCGTTCCCTTTTACTGTCGCCTCACAAATTTCTTTATTTTCATCGTACTGATCTATTATCACTTTATTTGATTTATAATAGGCTTCACCTCTTTTATATGAGGTCTCTCCGCACACTTCTTTAATAATCGATTTATTCAATGTGAAACTCATTGCTTTGACACTTCCTTAATATAAAACCATTTTCTCTTACTTAACATTTTACATGCTCCACGAGAAAATATAAAATGTTGATTTAACAAAAGAAGATGCTTATTTATAAGCATCTTCTTCACTCTATCTCCATCAACCTCTTCGCCTCAAAATACAACACTTGAATAAACTTTTTCGTATTAATTCGCGTATGACCAGAAGATGCGAGTTCATCTTTCGTCATTTCTGTCATCCGTTTTCTAACTACGGTAAAATCGAAAAATTTTGGAGCATAGCTTTCAAATTTTGGATTTGAAAAGTCTGTTAATCCTAAAGAAGCCAAATGATTTAACGACTGATAAATAGCTCGACGTACTCTTTGTTCAGAAGCTTTTTTCTCTTTATCAATATCCGCCTCTAAAGCTAAATCCCCTAATTTTCTTATCGTAATATGATGGAAAATTTCTTTTAACGCAGGAAAGCCAAACTCAAATGTCTGTGCCTTTTCTTGACCATATAAATATTCCAGCATACTAAGTAAATCTTTACTTCCATTCTCTCCCGCAATACCGAGTTCTGATAGTAAAAAGCGCCCTAAATCCCCTATCTTTTTTCCTTCTTGCACTGGTTCAGTACGCAATTGCGGTTTTTCCCACTGAAACACGTTATTCAATGATTTTTGAATATCGTGTATAGAACGCTCCAATCTAATACGCTCCATCACTTTGCGTACAACAGATACAACTTCGATTTTATTTAATGGTTTTGTAATATAATATTCTACACCAAGTGTATATGCCTCACCTATAAGCTGCTTCGATTCCACTTGAGAAATCATAATGATTTTCCCCGTGAAAGTTGACGCAATGTGACGAACTGTTTCAATTCCGTCCCTCATCGGCATCAACAAATCAATAAATAAAATATCTACTTTTTTAAAATTTAGTTGATCCGCCTCAATAAAAGCTCCGTCATCCGCCTCACCAATTACTTCTCCAAGATCTCCATCTTCAATAATTTGCGAAAGCATCGAACGGAAAACTTCATCATCGTCTACGATATAATAAAACAAATCTATTCCCCTTCCCGCTTTAAACTACCCTCTGGTAAACAAACGATAAACTTACATCCTCTTTTATTTTCTCGGCCTTCTAATCTCACTTCTCCGCCTAGCTCTGTTACCATTTCATTTATGTAAGAAAGCCCAATACCAGTTGACGGTGTTCCCGTTTGATCATACTTGGAAGTAAACCCTGGCTTAAATACTAATTTCTTATACTTTTGTGCAATACCAGGTCCATCGTCAATTACTTCAAAAAATATATGTTGATCTCTTTTATATAGCTTAATAATAACGACACCTTTATCTTCAATTGCTTCAACTGCATTTGCAGCGAGGTTATTAAAAATTGATAGAACTGTATACACGTGGTATGCAGCATGCTCACCTTCTATATGTTTAGAAAAACGTATATCCTTTTCTAGCATTTCAGCATACTTCTCGTTTATTCTAACAATCATTTCTGCTAACTCATGCCCTTCTACATATTCAGCCACATTTTTATCTAATAACAGTTTAGATAATCCTGCAAATATCCTTTGATTATCCTTTTTTATTTCATGCACTTCCCCCGCTATTTTCAATGCTGTTTTACTACTTGAATCAGCGCTTACTTGTAAATTTCGATATAGTTGATATGCTTCTTGTGTAATTAACTCCGCATTTTGTAACGTCTTTTTCAAATGAACAGATTCCACATATAAATTAGAAAGATGCATTAACATATTTTCATTTTCTTTTCGAACTTGCGATTCTTTTAATTTCGTTTCATATAAATTCATCATATTTAAAAAACCAAGTGCAAAGAAACTACGAAAAATAGCAATAATGATGAGTTTATTTACTTCAGAAATCGTTATTGTTGTACCTAGTACTAACATATGATAAAACGCAAGTTCTGACATACTTGCAACAATTTCAATTGAAATTCCAAGGCATCCAATAATGATTGGTTTCTGATGGAACTTATTTACCCTGCAAAGCGAAAAAAAACTGCCATAAATAAAATAATAGAAGAACACAGGATAACGCAAATAAAATGATTCTGTCATATGAAATGAACCTTGCATGATCCAGTCAAGACATACTCGGAATAAGACTACAGATATACCAACAAGAATACCTGCAACTCCTGCTGGTACTCTTCTTAAAAATAATAATAAAAAGAAGAATAGCGGTGTACCGAAGCTAACTCGAAACGTATCATTAAAGGGATGAAAGTTCAGCTCCCCAGCAATCGGAACAACGACCATTAATATAATTAAAAGGGACATATCTTTCTTCCATAATTGATTCCAATTCAAAGGTGACACTTCCTATACTTTTTTTCAGTAGTAAAAGCGAAAGCCCGCTTATTGTTATAAACGGGCTTTTTTTCTATATTCTAACCTTTTCTACCGCTTTTATTTGGCGATACTCTGGCTTCCACATTGCTTCTTTCACTGCCATCTTGATATCGTTATCACTTAAGTTCACTCTTGCAACACCTTCTGCAACTGCAACTTTAGCTACTTCAATTGCAACCATTTCTGAGATATTACGTAATTCTTCGACCTCTGGTAAAATAGGTGCTCCTGGCTGACTTGTATCTACCATACTTGCAACTGCTTCAGCAGCTGCTGCGAACATTCCATCCGTCATGACACTTGCTCGTACTACAATTGTTCCAAGACCAAGACCTGGGAAAATAAGTGCATTATTTGATTGTCCAATCACATACGTTACACCGTTATATGTAACTGGTTCAAATGGACTTCCTGTTGCAACTAACGCTCTTCCTTCTGTCCACTCGATTAAATCTGCTGGTTTTGCTTCAGCAAGTGGCGTCGGATTCGACATTGGTAAAATAATTGGTCTTTCTACGTGAGAAGCCATTTCTTTAATAATCTCTTCTTTAAATGCACCTGCAACAGTAGATGTACCAATTAAAATTGTCGGTTTTACATGTTTCACAACTTCAGCAAGTCCGATCACATCATTTTGCTTCCACTCACTTACTTCTGCTTCTTTTCTTGCGTACGGAATTTGGAAATCAAGAAGATCTTCCATATTATCTGTAACTAACCCGTTACGATCAATACACCAGAAACGCTTATATGATTCTTCTTCAGATACGCCTACGCGGACCATCGCATCTCTAACTTGATCTGCGATACCGATTCCAGCCGTACCAGCACCAAATACAACAACGCGGTGTTCACTTAGCGGTACACCAGAAGCTTTCACTGCCGATAATACTGCCGCAAGTGAAACTGCACCTGTACCTTGAATATCATCATTAAACGTACAAACATCATGACGATATTTATCTAAAATTTTTCGTGCATTACGAGAGCTAAAGTCTTCCCAATGTAAAAGTGCTTTCGGGAATTGTTTGTTTACCGCTTGTACAAACGTATCAATAAATTCATCGTAAGCTTCACCTGTTATACGAGGGTGACGATTTCCAATATAAAATGGATTGTTTAATAGCTCCTCACGGTTTGTACCTACATCTAAAATTACCGGTAATACACGACTAGGATCGATTCCAACTGCAGCAGTGTAAACAGCTAATTTTCCGATTGCGATGTTAATACCACCAACGCCCCAGTCACCAATTCCTAATATGCCTTCTCCATCTGTTACAACGACTAAATCAATGTTCTCAGCTGTTGCACCGATATTCGTGAATGCTTCTTCGATACCTGATGGATCGTTAATTGATAAATAAACACCACGTGGTTTACGATATTCATGACTATATCTTTGAATTGCTACACCGACAGTTGGTGTATATACAATCGGTAACATTTCACGTAAATGATCTGTTAATATACGATAAAATAATACTTCATTTCGATCATGTAACGCAGTTAAGTATACATTCTTTAATAAATCATCCGGTTGAGAACTAAATTGTTCGTATGCTCGGCGTGCCTGTTCTTCTAACGTTAAAACCGCTGGCGGTAATAACCCTTTTAAACCTAACTCTTCTCTTTCATTTTGTGTGAAAGCTACCCCTTTATTTAAAAGTGGTGTTGATAATACTTCTGCTCCTCTTAATGTTGTTTCTAATGCACCATTAGAAGCTACTGTAAACTTGCTCATAACATCCCTACCTCTATTCATATATAGCATTTCTATATTGTAAACAAAAAAGAGGGGATTGTCCCCCTCTTCTTTTAATTTTTCTTTAAAAGAGTTGCTCCTGCAATCCCTGGGTGTGTCATTTCGAATGGATCTAGAATTAACTCTAAGTCTTCTTGTGACAATACACCATTTTTCACACAAAGTTCTCGAACGGATTGGCCTGTTGCAATTGCTTCTTTCGCAACGCGAGCTGCTGCTTCATAACCGATATGAGGGTTCACGGCTGTAATAATTCCTACACTTTTCTCAACATACTCTTTTAAGCGATCTTCATTCGCTTCAATTCCTTTTAAGCAATTATCTGTAAAGGCACGGAAACCGTTATTCATAATGCTAATCGATTGAAGTAAGTTGAAAACAAGTACTGGTTCCATAACGTTTAATTCTAACTGTCCTGCTTCTGAAGCAAGGCAAATTGTATGGTCATTACCAATGACTTGGAACGCAATTTGATTAATTACCTCTGGCATAACAGGGTTTACTTTCCCTGGCATAATAGATGAACCTGGTTGACGAGCAGGCAGCATAATTTCCGCTAAGCCAACCCGTGGACCTGATGCCATTAAGCGAAGGTCATTCGCGATTTTAGACATATTCATCATACATACTTTAAGTGCTGCAGATACTTCAGTATAAGCATCTGTATTTTGCGTCGCATCTACTAAATCTTCTGCACCGACAAGTGGCAGTTCACTAATTGCAACTAAATGTTTTACAACTGCTTCAATATATTCTGGATCTGCATTTAAGCCTGTACCAACTGCAGTTGCTCCCATGTTCACTTCATATAAGTGTTGACGTGATTGCTGAATGCGTTTCATATCACGTTCAAGTACACGAGAGTACGCTTTAAATTCTTGTCCAAGGCGAATTGGCACAGCGTCTTGTAAATGTGTACGTCCCATTTTAATCACATGATCGAACTGTTCTGCTTTTAATTCAAATACATCATGCATATAACCCATCGTTTGTAATAAGCCTTCTAATGCATTTAACGTTGCGATATGAATCGCCGTTGGGAATGCATCATTTGTTGATTGGGCCATATTTACATGACTATTTGGACTAATATAATGATAGTCTCCCTTTTCCATTCCTAATAATTCAAGAGCACGATTGGCAATGACTTCATTTGCATTCATGTTCATTGAAGTACCCGCTCCGCCTTGGATTGGATCTACGATGAAATGATCATGCCATTTTCCATCAAGAATTTCTTGAGCAGCTTCTGCGATCGCACCGCCCTTGTTTAATTCCAATCTTCCTACATCTGTATTCGCAAGCGCTGCAGCTTTTTTTACAACTGCGAACGCTTTAATTAAACCTTCATGGATTTTGTATCCTGTAATTGGGAAGTTTTCAACTGCACGCATTGTTTGTACGCCGTAGTATGCATAGTTTGGTACTTCTTTTTCACCTAAAAAATCTTTTTCAATTCGAACACCATTTTTAACTTCAGTTAATGTTGCCATGATTATTCACTCCTTAACGATTTCTTATACTGCTTTTGTTTCTTTGACTGTTTCTACATATTGTTTTGCTTTCTCATTATCGAATTCGCCTTCCCACTTCGACATAACAATGGCCGCTAATGCATTTCCTAATACATTGACAGATGAGCGAATCATATCTAAAATGCGGTCAATTCCCGCAATTAATGCGATACCTTCTAGTGGTAACCCCATTGAACCTAACGTTGCTAATACAACAACGAACGATGCACCTGGAACTCCCGCCATACCTTTGGATGTTAACATGAGAACGAATAATAACGTTATTTGCTCCGTTAGTGACATGTGCACACCGTACATTTGTGCAACAAATAATGCCGCTAACGCTTGATAAATAGCCGATCCAGTCAAGTTAAATGTATAACCTGTCGGAATTACGAAAGAGGCAACTGCCTTTGGACAACCGAACTCTTCCATTTTTCTCATTATATTAGGTAAAACAGCTTCTGAACTTGCTGTCGTAAATGAAAGAATCAATTCTTCTTTTAAAATTTTTATTAATGTAAAAATGTTTACTCCAACCATTCGTGCATTAATACCTAATACAATCACAACGAATAGTATAACAGTTACGTATACAGCTAGCACTAGTTTTCCTAGCGGAAGTAATGTTGCTACACCAAATTTTGCAACCGTAACGGCAATTAATGCGAATACACCAAATGGTGCAAATTTCATAACTTGATTTGTAACCCAAAACATAGCTTCGAGTACGCCTTCAAAAAAGTTAAAGACAGGCTTTCCTTTTTCCCCAATTGCCGCAACTCCTAAGCCGAATAATACTGAGAAGAATATAATCGGTAATAGGTCACCTTGTGCAATCGATTCAAATACGTTTTTCGGTACAATGTGAACAATTGTCTCAGCAAAACCTTTCTTCTCTGTTGCATCTGCAGTTTGTTTATAAGAAGAAATATCACTTTGCTGTAAATTACTCATATCAACACCAGTACCTGGTTGGAATATATTCGCTGCAAGTAATCCCATTAAAATAGCAATCGTCGTAATAATTTCGAAATAAAGAATTGTCTTACCACCCAGTTTCCCAAGCTTCTTCATATCTCCTACACCAGCTACTGCAACAATTAATGCTGAAATAACAATTGGTACTACAATCATCTTAATTAAGTGAATAAATATATCCCCAATTGGTGTGATATAAGAAATCGCCGTTTTATTGCCATAAAAGACTGCCCCTACTACAATCCCTAAAACAAGCGCGACAAAAATTTGTGTTGCCAATCCGAATTTTTTCATTTATGTTCATCCCCTTCATGCGAACGCTTTCAATTTGAATTTATAAAAGCTACTCACACATCTTATAAGCGAACCTACAAAATCATACAAAAACCTACAAGTTCGTCACAAAAAATTCAAATATTTTTCTTCTTTTTTTCATTGACACCATTTTGTTAAAAAACGATAAAATAAACTTGATAAGTAATCAGATTGTTTCGTATAATCAAAAAAATATATACTTAAAACAAATCAAAATGAAAAGGAGTGGATGTTATGAAAAACTATACAAAGCAATTCGTCCTATCTTCTTCTTTTCTTTTTCATTTTCTTAAAAGGGAACAAAGACATTCGCCTTTGTTCCTTTTTTATTGCGATCTATATAGGGGGAATTGTTATGAGACCATATAAACGTGTCTTAATTAAATTAAGCGGCGGTGCACTTGCCGATCAAACTGGAAATAGCTTTAACTCCAAACGATTAGAACATATCGCAAACGAAATTTTATCCATTGTTGATTTAGGTATCGAAGTATCCATCGTCATCGGTGGCGATAACATTTTTAGGGGGTATCTAGCTGAAGAATGGGGAATCGATCGCGTAGAAGCTGATAATATCGGTACGTTAGGTACAATCATTAACAGCTTAATGCTTCGCGGTGTTTTAACAAGTAAAACAAATAGAGAAGTACGCGTTATGACTTCCATTCCATTTAATGCAGTAGCTGAACCATACATTCGCTTGCGTGCAGTCCACCATTTAGATAACGGCTATATCGTTATCTTTGGAGGCGGAAACGGGCAACCGTTCGTGACGACAGATTATCCAAGCGTACAAAGAGCTATTGAAATGAATAGCGATGCCATATTAGTCGCAAAACAGGGTGTCGATGGCGTTTTTACAAGTGATCCGAAGCATAACAAATCAGCAAAAATGTACAGCAAACTAAACTATAATGATGTCGTTAGACAAAATATACAAGTCATGGATCAAGCGGCATTACTGCTTGCCCGGGACTACAATTTACCAACGCATGTCTTTAACTTTGATGAGCCTGGAGTCATGAAAAAAATATGTTTAGGTGAACATGTGGGGACGTTGATTAATGATGATGTTACGATGCTGGTGCATGAAAAATAATGATTTCCCACCAAAAAGGGTGCCTTTTGTAGGCACCCTTTCCTAATCCATCATCACAAATAGAACTCAACCAATCCCGCCACTTTCTCCTTACAACGCTCCCAAAAAGATAACTTCTCAAAAAACTCTTTCGTCATTTCTTTCGAATCATGAAAATCCTCTGTTAACGCCTTATTAACTTGTCCTACAATAGGACCGCCATAAATATAAAAATTCATTTCATCATTTATATTGAAGCTACGCGAAGTAAAGTTTGTTGTACCAATAACAGTTAATTCATTATCAATAAGCATTAATTTGCCATGGAACATTCCTTTTTTATACCCATATACAGTAATCCCATTATTAACAGCTTGACGTATGTATGGATACGCCGCTTCTTTTATAAGAGGTAGATCTGGTTTATATGACCAAAGTATTTTTACTGTAACACCACGCTTTTGTGCTGCAATTAAAGCATTCATGGATTCTTTATTTTTTGCTATAAAATACGGCGTTGCAATTACAATGGAGTGCTGAGCTTGTTTTATGAGCTCTATATATTTTTCAGCAACGTAATGCCCATTGTAACTAGTCATAGTATGTAATGTATTCCCTTTACTAGCTTTATTCGTACTCCTCTTTATCTCTTCTTTCGTATCTCGTTTCCAATCTAAAGCAAACTGCTCTTCTAAATCTTTTGCTCCTTCTCCTTTAAGCCGTACATGATAATCACGCCAATATCCAAATCGCTTATCTTTCCCTAAGTACTCATCTCCTATATTAAATCCGCCTGTATAGCCAATATCCCCATCAATCGTCGTAATACGGCGATGATTACGATGGTGAAGTGAATAAAATCCGAATGGCAATGCAGGTTTTCTACTATATGTAAAATGCACACCACTTTCCCGCAATTCATTTATCATCTTTCTTTCAAATGATAAATCATTAATGCGATCAACTGATAAATAGACGTTTACTCCTTCTTTTGCTTTCTCTTTTAATAAGTTAAAAAAAGTATGACTACTTTTATCATCCGACAAAATGAAGAAATAAGTATAGATGGAGCTTTTGGCTTCTCTTATATCAGTAAATAATTGTTTATAAAAAGACTTCCCTTCTACATATAATTGAAAGTCACTATAATGAGGCGCATACTCTGTCGGCATGTTTTTTCCAGCTTCCATTTTCCTACCTAAGGTAACATCGATATGCATACAAATTACAATAAAAACGAAAATAGCAATAATAATAGAAGTAACTCTTAATATTTTTTTAATCATTTTGGTTTCCTTCCAATCATATTCCTTACTATTTCGTAGTGTTTCATTTAAATATGTTTTCATACGAAATGTATTTCTTATTTTTATTGATACTAAACAGTTAAAGGAGATACGAATATGAGAAAAGGAAAAACTCCTATTGTTTTTATCCCAGGTCTTTTCGGTTCAATGAGCAATATTATTATTCCCGGCACTGGTAATTGGAGTTTTGGACTTTCTGCATTTGTTTACGAACCATTCATCATGATGCTAGAAAGTATGGGGTACGAACGAAATAAAGACTTGTTCATCTGTTTTTATGACTGGCGGCAGCGTATTGTTTTTTCTACACAAAAATATTTATTACAAACGATTGCTTATGCTAAAAAGATTACAGGTTGCGATAAACTAAATTTAATTTGTCATAGTATGGGCGGCCTTCTTGGACGTTCTTACGTTCAAAGTGACGAATATAAAAATGATGTGAATCAACTTATAATACTCTGCACACCAAACGCTGGATCTCCACCAAATTATAGTTATTGGACTGGAGGCAGTCTCCCTATCCATGCCTCTTCTAAAATAAATATCGTTCATTTTTATATGGAACAATATATTTGTTACTTAAGCATCTTACATAAAATGAATAAAGTTGAGGCGATACACATTTACTTTCCAGGATTACAAGATGTTATTCCTTGTAAAGATTACGGAAATTATTTATTTATAAAATCCAACTCTTCTATTACATTTCTTCCTTATAGTAAGATGGAAACGAAAAACCCTTTCCTCGATACATTAAATAAAAATAGATTTATTATACAAAAAAGAAATATTGAAACGACACTCATTGCCGGAGATGGAGAGGAAACAACTCAATATTTACAAGCCGTCCCTTCACATTCCAAACTGAAATGGACAGACGGCAAAGTCGTCAGTGATTTACTTACAAAACATGGTGACGGTAACGCTGTTCTACATAGCGTTTTTCTTCTAAAGGGACATAAATATGTTTTGCATGCTTCACATAACGAAGTGCTCTACAAAAGATACTCTAAATTTCAAACAAAAAAGGTATGGCATTAAGCCACACCTTTTCACATTAAACAAAATTTCTCGCATCATTATTTCTTCCAAACTTATAAATAGCAATTAAGAAGAATGCAATTGCGAAAGCTAATAAAATTAAAATGTTTAAATACAACTCCGAGAATGGTATTCCCTGCTGTAGTTTTGATATCGTATCTAACAACCAGCGCTGCGGAAGAAAATTAGCTACTTTTTGTACTGCACTTGGCATAATGTCATATGGGAAATAACATCCAGCAAGTAAGCATGTTGGTACAATGATCATATTTTGCATCGCATTTGCCGATGCTGAGTTTTTCGAAAAAGCTACAAGGACTAATGATATTCCAATTGCGATTAATGCAAATAGCATTAGTACGCCCATCATCACTATGAAAGGCATATTGATATTCGTATGAAAAACATTCGTTAGGAATAGGATTGTAATCAAAATTTGTACTGTTAGTATTATCATATTTACTCCGACATTAGATAATATAAACTTCTTCCCATCTATCGGCGTTGATAATAGTCTAAAGTACGTTCTATTCTCTTTTTCTTTTAAAATATAACCTGATAAGTTCGCTGCTGAAAACAGCATAAACATAATAAGGTAACCCATCGTTTGATTTGTCATATCTTTATTTTTCGAAGTATCTTCTAGCGTCTCAGTTTTCATTTTAAATGAACCTTTTTGATACCCTGCGTACATATTATCAAACGCACTTTGATCTGTTCCTGCCACTTTACTAATAGCTGCTATATTATCAATATAATTATATAAATATGATTTTATAAATCCTGTTACTTGATCACCTTTAATCGATGAAATTTCAATATGCTCTGGTTTCCCTTCTCGAACACTTTTTGAAAAACCAGAATCTAATGTAATAACTCCATCAAGTTTTTTGGAAGTGAGTTTATCTTCTATTTGAGACTCCTTAACCTTACTCACATTCACATGATTTAATCCTTCTAAAAACTTTATCGTATCATTTGCTATCGGCTCATTTTCTTTATTTACAATCCCGATATTTAACGTTCCTTGCCCTGCATTTCCGTATATCGAGAAGGAAATGAGCGTCCCTATTATCGGCAAACTAATAATAATGAATAACCCTTTTTTATTTTTCAAAAGTACAGATAACGTTTTTTGTATGAGCCATAAAATATCCTTCATACTATAGCCCCTCCCGTCTACGTAATGCAATAATTGCAATTAATAAAAAGAGTGCTGATATTCCAAGGTTTAAAGAAATGACTGGTAGTGCTGCCCCTACATCATTTGCATAAATAATTTTCATAACAGCTGTATTTGCCCAAGTTAATGGCGATAAATTCGTAACGAAATTTTCTTCTACTACGAAATATGCACCTCCAAAAATAGAAGCTAATTGCACAACAACCATAATAATTGCCCTAGACGCTTCAGCTGTTTTCGTGATATATCCGATTCCTAAACCGAAGCTAATTGCTAGAAAGACTTGTGTTAATAAAATAAGAAATATGATTCCAAGATGGTCGCCCCAATTCGCTTGAAAAACAAATTTACTAAATAACATGACGAGTAATATGCACAGGGCATTTGCTACTAGGCTACCAAGTACTTTTCCAATGAATATTTCAGCTTTACTTATAGGTGCAGCAATGAGACGATCTCCTGTTTTACGTATTCGTTCTCCTCGAATTAAAGAACTCGCTCCCATCGCAGCATATAGTGCAATCATCGTTGTCATTACAACCGCATAGTAATCCATAGAACCTGGTTTTTTCGCAGCTTGTAAGGATGTTTCTTTTATATAATCATTATGATTTCCGTTTGAAATAACTGTGCTCACCTTAGTAGGATCTACTTTTGCAACTTCGACCGCTACATTGTACTTATCAACAAATGTTGTAAGCATTCCTTCCACAATACTCCCCTCAATACTACTTTTGTCACTTCCGTAAAATTTTGCACCATCTTTATTTAACTCTACATAAGCAGCATATTTATTTTTCTTCACTTCTTCTTTCCCATCTATACTGCCGGAAGCTTTTTTAAAATGAATACCCGATTTATCCACTTCTTTCGTAAATGCTGCAAATGATTGAGAAAACGTGCTACTCGCTTCATCTTTATATAGCACTTGTATATCTTTAATCGAATGACTATCACTATTAAATGCGTTGGTTAACGCTGTTCCTAACACAAGCATAAGTACAATCGGAAATGCTAACATAAAAACTAAAGTTCTTACGTCTCTGAAATCTCTTTTAATATGCATAATTGCAATATTGAAGATGTTCAATTGATGAACCTCCCTTTACCTTTTCTTCATTTACCTTTTATTTATCTCGTAAGTTTCTTCCGGTTAACGTAAGAAATACTGTTTCTAAGTTTGGAGCCTGCTCCTCTAATGAACGAATTTCAATGTCATGATTAATGAAATGCTGAATAATTTGATTTAAATTATTTAATCCTGCATCCGAGTTTACCTTGATTACGTTCTCTTCAATTTGAACAGCTTTCACACCGTTTATCTCTTTTAACTTTTCTACATCTAAATTTTCTACTGACTTCACTTCAATCCAAATATCTTTCGTATCTGTAATAATCGCTTTTAACTGTTCTTTCGTACCTTCTGCAATCACTTTACCGTGGTCGACAATTGCGATTTTCGTACAAATCTCTTCTACTTCTTCCATGTAGTGGCTCGTGTAAATAATCGTACTTCCCATTTCATTTAATTTACGTACTGACTGCAAAATGTAGTTTCTTGACTGTGGATCAATTCCAACTGTCGGCTCATCCATAATAATTAACTTCGGTCTATGAGCAATTGCACAAGCGATATTCAGTCTTCGTTTCATCCCGCCAGAAAAGTTTTTCGGATAACTTTTATGTTTATCGCTAAGTCCTACAAATTGAAGAGCTTCCTCTACCCTAGCTTTTAATTCGGCTCCTCGTAATCCGTACAACCCAGCAAAGAATTTCACATTTTCATAGGCAGTTAACTCTTCATAAATCGCAATATCTTGCGGAACAATACCAATATTCATCTTTGCAAATCGATTATGTTTCTTTATATTTTTTCCTAGTATGCTAATTTCACCTTCATTACTTCTTAACAAGCCAGCAATCATATTTATCGTTGTACTCTTACCAGCACCATTTGATCCTAAAAAGCCAAATATTTCTCCTTCTTTAATAGATAAAGACATATTATCAACTGCGATGAAATCACCAAATTTTTTCGTTAAATTTTTAATTTCTAATGTATTCATCATTTTCACCCCTATTTCGGTTTCTCTGCTTTTAGTATAAACAAAAAGAATGAACCTGCTCAGTGCAGAAGTTCATTCTTTTCACATGAGAATATTCACTTTTTTCATATGAGATGGTTCATCTTCGTCCCATTCTCTTATATCGGCAACAACATCGTCACTGAAAAGCCACTTGTTCCATCTACAATAATTTTTCCGTTTACTGAAGCTGTTCGCTCCTCCATCCCCATAATACCGAGACCTTTTTTAACAAGAGCTGCCCCTTTTCCGTTATCCTTCACTTGCACCTTAACCATCTTGTTAAGCACATGAATATCTATAGAAATAACTGTAGCATCAGCATATTTCATTGCATTTGTTAGTGCTTCTGTAACATTCTCACCGATAATTTTCCACTGAATGGGAGAAATCATATCTAAGTTCCCTTTATATACAAAAGGAATATTCACATCATTCTTACCGGCAAATTCCTCTATGAATAATTTCATACGATGAATACCAATTTGCTCAGTTGGTGACTTCATATTTTTTAATGTAATGCGAATACTTTCAATTCCATCTTTTGAAATGTGAATTGCATTTTGTAATAACTCCGCAGATTTTTCTTTATCTATTTCCATTAACCTTTTTGCTGCTTCCATTTGAATAAGCGCACCCGTCATCGAGTGACCAATTTTATCATGAATTTCTTGCGATAACCGATTTCTCTCTTCTAGCTTAAATGTGTATTCAGATTGTCTTATGTACTCTTTATTTTCATGTAAGCTTTTCGTAAGTCGTTGCATATCTTTTCGCATCTTATCATTTTGCGATTCAAGCTTTACTACACGCGATATATATCGATCTGCAATAGTTAAAACGAGAAAAGAAAATGCAACAATTAATCCATAAGTCATTCGAATACTTTCATCTGCAATCGTAATTGGGAGCATCATAACAACAAAGCGTGGCCAATTCTTTTCTATGTAATAGAATGTAATTTCGTATAAGTTCAAAGGTAAAAACAAAATAAAAAATGGATGAACCCTCCATGTAAATAACATAACTACGCCAATGGATATACAGATTAATATTTTTTTATACGTATCTTTTTTAAATATAGAAATCATTACGTTTACAGAAAGGTAAATAAGTAAAGTAAATATAACCCACGGTAAATTTGCTACATTTGCGTAAATATAACTGAACACAATATATAAAAAGACAATTAATTTACTTACAGTTAACCAAAATTCCATATCATTAATCTACTTTCCCTGTTAAGTAATAAATCGCAATTTGTGTGCGATGTTCAAGTCCAGTTTTCCCTAAAACTGACGTAATATAATTTGCAATTGTTCCCTCAGATATAAAAAGCTGTTTCGAAATTTCTTTATTTGAGAAACCTTTTGCAATTAATGCGATAATACTAAGCTCCCTTTCTGTGAAAAGGCTCTTATCAATTTTACATTCTTCCTCTTTACTTTCCATTAAATTAGACTTAATTTTATCGAGGACAACATCTTGCATAACAGTTTGACCGTTATATACTCCTTTTATCGCATCACGAATACGCTCCGGATCGTTATTTTTTAATAAATAACCTTTCGCTCCGTTTTTTACTGCATCCAAAATATACTCATCATCATCAAACGTCGTTAAAATAAGCGGTTTTGTTTTCGTCTCTTCACAAATGAACTTCGTCGCCTCTACACCGTTCATATTTGGCATACGAACATCTAAAAGAGCAATATCAACTTCATGCTTTTTACAATACGCTACAGCATCTTCCCCATCATTTACAGTATCTACTACTTCAAACTCTTCGTATGTATTTAAAATAATTTTCATGCCCTCTCTAATAAAAGAGTTATCATCTGCTATTAATATTTTAATTTTCATGTTTGTTAGTATGAACCTTTCCCTACTAACATTCACATCCTTTCTCCGTATAACATTTCCTACTTGCTCATTATATACTTCTCTTTACCATTTTTTCACACCTTTTTTCATCTAGCTCTCCCGCAAAAAATATATTATTCTTTTTTACAAAATGTGTAGGGTGACTTATCATTCTTTACGTCTATATAATAGAATGCGTCAAAAAGGAGGGAGAGACCGATTGAGGAAAAACAATTAATTGAAAAAGCACAGCAAGGAAGCGAGCATGCTTTTCGTATCCTTGTACAAACATATCGTCATTATATTTTTCAAGTTATCTTTTCTATTTTAAGACATGAAGAAGATGCGAAAGATGTTACACAAGAAGTATTCGTAAAAATTCACACCTCTCTCCCAAATTATCAATTTCGCGGATTAAAAACGTGGATGGCACGTATTGCCACCAATCACGCTATTGATTATAAGAGAAAGAAAGCTAGAGAAAGTGAAGAACTCTCCTTATGTAAAGAAGCTGAGGAAAATATACAGTCCTCTCATAATATTGAGGCTTTATTATTGACGAAAGAGCAAAAATTACTCATTGCTCAAAAACTGAGAGAACTTCCCGAAAATTACCGTGACGTCGTTCTCGCACATTACTTAGAAGAAAAGAGCTATCAAGAAATTGCTTTACAGGAAAACATCGAAGTAAAAACAGTCGAAATGAAACTGTATCGAGCACGAAAATGGATTAAAAAACATTGGAAGGAGGAAGAGTTTCTATGATGCATTATTCAAAAGAAGATTGGCGCAATTATACATTAGATTTTATAGAAAGCAATGAACGTGAATCTATGGAAGAACATCTTTATGAATGTGATCATTGTTTAGCACTTTATATGGAAAGTATTGATGAACAACATGAAAACCTTCCAATGATAAATGATGATTCATTTACGAACGAAGTTATGACGCAAATTAATTTTGAAACACTACAGTCTAATGAAAATATAAAAACAACCTCACTAAAGCGCACGATCATTCATTACATAATTGCGACTGCGGCTACAATTATTTTTATGGTAAGTGGTTTATTTCAGTATATTTTTACAGCGACATCAAATTTAGAGAAATCTTCAAAACATAACGAGTCTTCTATTTCACAACAAATTGTAAACAAATCGGTAGACACATCGAAAAAGGACGGAGGTTCAAAGCATGAATAAAAATCCCTTTTTAGCACTTGTATTAGGGCTAATTCCTGGGCTTGGACATTTATACTTAAAAAAGCTAGGACGGTTTATTTTATATAGCGGAGGATCACTATTTCTATTCTCCTTTGCAGTATTTTGTACCATAGTAGTAAGAGAACGTGATATTGCTTTTCTTTCTCTATTTTTACTAGCTGTTCTATGGGTAATTAACTTACTAGATTTAGTTATCACCATTATAAACCAAACGAAAAAGCAAGAAGCTGGAGAAGTGATAAATTCCTCTAAAGAGAGCGAACGATTTTATATCATTCTCTTATCCATCATCCCTGGACTTGGCCATTTCCAATTAGGACTTATGCAACGCGGACTTACATTTTTAGTAGCTTGCACAGGAATCGGAAGTATGATCATTTTCGTTGCACTTTTAACATCGCAAGAAAGTTTTCTTATCTTCCTTATTACGTTACCTGTTTTATGGATTTATAATTTCTTTGACGTTGTTCAGCAACTACAGAAAAAAGAACGTGGCGAGCAATTAATTGACCGTACTATTTTCGAAGATTTTGAAGAACATCGAGAGCAGGGAAAGAAAAGTAAAACATTTGCTTCTATTTTAGCGATGTTCCCTGGAGCAGGTCATATGTATTTAGGCTTACAACGCCGTGGTCTTCAGCTTATGGCAGCCTTCTTACTATCTATTTATTTACTCGACTTATTAAGACTTTCTGCGTTTTTATTTTTAGTACCAATCATTTGGTTCTATAGCTTTTTTGATGCGTTACAGCAAACAGCAAAATACGGAAAAGAACGAGTTCAAGACGAACCCATTATCGATTATTTTATAAATCATCAAAGATGGATCGGTATCGGATTAATTACACTCGGTGGTTATTATTTATTAAATCAAACAGTCCTTCCTATTTTGAATGATTATTTTGTAACTATATTTAATATTCATCTTAGTGAACTATATTATCGCTATTTCCAAACATCTATCGTTGCACTCCTTTTAATTGGCGGCGGCTTTAAATTGTTACTTGGAAATAAAGAAAACAAAGGTGGGACAAGCGAATGAGGACTTGGCGTGTTGGAACATTCTCAATGGGGCTTTCTATTATATCGTTAGGATGCTTTTTACTATTTTCAGTCGTAAAAGGAATTCAAGTATTAGATACACTAACTGCATGGTGGCCAGTTTTACTCATCATACTTGGAGCCGAAGTTTTACTATACCTTCTATTTTCTAAGAAGGAACAATCATTTATTAAATATGATATTTTTAGTATTTTCTTTATCGGTGTTTTAGGAAGCGTCGGAATTGCTTTTTACTGTTTATTATCAACTGGATTACTAGAAGAAGTTCGTCACTCTATTAACACAACGAGGCAAACGAGTAATATTCCAGACGGACAATTTGATATACCTGAATCTATCAAAAAAATCGTAGTAGATGCAGGACATCAACCTCTAACGATAGAGGGAAATAATACAAATCAAATTCATCTTTTGGGAACTTATGAAATGACAACGAAAGCAAATGAAAAACTCAATTTAAAACGAGATGATTTTCTTTCAGTTCAAACGGCTGGAGAAACGATGTATATCACTTTAAAATCATTACCTGTTCAGCATACGTTATTTAATTCAGCACCACAGGTGAAACCAACGCTTGTTCTTCCGCAAAATAAAAATGTGGAAATCCGTGCTTCAAATAACGAACTATCTCTTTATCCAGGTCAATTACAAAATAATTGGTTTGTACAGGAAGGCTCAAGAGTGTCTGTCCATCTTGCAAAAGAAAGTGATGTATCTTTAACAGCAGTAACGAATCAAAAAGAAACCCATGGAAGTACACCTTGGGAACAAGTAGAAGATTTAACGAAAAACGAAAATACTTCTTCAGAAGAACATCCAGAATTAAACAACCAAGAACATTGGTATAAAAATTCGATTAAAACTGGAAATGGGACGTACAAGCTAAATATTGAGAAAGCTTATAATTTGAATATGAGTGTTCTCGAAAAATAAAAAACCTTCCGCAATTGCGGAAGGTTTTTCTCATATAATCGCTTTAATTCCTTCTAACACTAATCCAATCATAAATCCGCAAACCGCCCCGTTCACTCGGATCCACTGCAAATCTTTACCGACATTATTTTCAATCATTTCGATTAACGTTTTATCATCTAACTTATCAAGGTTTTCTTGTACAAGCTTACCAATTTTCGAATGGTTCTTCTCAACAAGACTTACAACTTGTTTTTGTAACCAATCTTCTATTTTTTGAACTGTCTGTTCATCTTCTTTTATTTTATTCATTTGTTTTTGTAAAAATGGAATAACATATTTATCAGCAAATTCTTCATTATTTACAAAAGCAACTGCTCTTTGTTGTACTTGCTCTAGCATCTCTTTTATTTTGTCAGTAGCATCCCAATTCGCAATCCACTTTTCTTTCCAATTTTCTAATTCCTTTAATAAGGCTTCATTTTCATAATTTCTTGACGAATCTTCGCTAATATAAGTTGTCTTGTGCTATTATCAGCCTCTTGTAGGCTGTTAATATTACTAATGATAAACTTCTGCAAAATGCCGCCAATTTTATCTTCATCTACAATATTCATAAATGATTTCAAAGTAAACTGCAAGAATCCATCTACTTTTATATTTTCCATTGCCTTCATACCTAAGCTACCGAGCTGGTAACGAGCTTCATCTTGCGCTGTCCAATCTTTTACCTTCACTAATATGTAATCAAGTGTCTTCTCATCATATTCTTGCACAACTAATTGATCAACAAGCACTTGTAAAATGTTATTTGTATTAATTGTATGTAAATACGTCTTTAATTCTTTTTCAATAATAACCGCTAATTTTTCTGTATCGATTGAAACCATCGCCTTCTCAGCAATCGTTACAATGCCTTTTTTCACAGCATCAGACTGCATTTCTCTCTCTGCAATTTGTAGCACCATTTGTGCTAGCTGCATTTCTTTTACTTTATTCGTAATACTTTCTTTCGTTAGCCACTCATTTTCTAACGTATTGATGAGCCCTTTCGTTACTCGTTTACGGTTTTTAGGTAACAAAGCTGTATGCGGAATTGGAATTCCCATCGGGTGACGGAATAATGCTGTAACTGCGAACCAATCTGCAAGCCCGCCAACTAACCCAGCTTCAAATCCCCCTTGTATAATCTCTCCTGCTACCGTTCCTTGAAAAGGGATAGAAGCCGCAAAGCCTATCCCCATAACCCCAAGCGAAATACCCGCTATATATTTAGTCTGTAATGACATCGTATACACATCCTCTTATTATGTAAAATAAAGCTTTTTTGTTGTATTTATTCAATATTAGTTATCCTTTATATATACTATAAAGAACTATTGTGAAAATAACAAAGATTTTTATGTACATGAAAAAATGAGGCTACAATTAGCCTCATTTTTCTTATACCGTTAACTCCAAACCTTTCCTATAATATTCATTCATTACATCTTTTGGAACCATACTTCCACCCGTTCCCCACACAATATGAGTACCTTTTTTCACCTTCTCTGTTAACTGTTGCTTTTGTAAATACTCATCTTCTTTACATACTTTCACTGGCCCAATCATACCTGCTAGTGCAGAAGGCTCTAAATAAATATTTTCCGTATCAGCTAGTTCTTTTAACAATCTATATAACTCTTCATCACTTACTGTGTAATTTCCACTCAAAAATGGTTCCATCGTTTTACCGACAAACCCAGACGGTCTTCCTACCGCTAGTCCGTCCGCGTCTGTTACATTATCAATCCCGATATCTTGAACAGCAATTTTATCATGAAGGCCTGTCATTAAACCGAGTAACATACAAGGAGAATGTGTTGGCTCTGCAAAGAAACAATGAACGTTGTCTTTATACAATAACTTTAAACCAAATGCGACGCCGCCAGGTCCGCCTCCTACTCCGCACGGAAGGTAAACGAATAAAGGATGCTCTTCATCTACTACAATCTCTAACTCTTCTAATTGCTTTTGTAATCGTGATGCTGCTACTGCGTATCCTAAAAATAAATCATGTGAGTTTTCATCGTCTACAAAATAACAGCTAGGATCGGCATCTGCTTGCTGACGCCCCTCTTCTACTGCTTTACTATAATCAGCTTCATACTCAATAACGTTTACACCTTTACTTCTTAATAAACCTTTCTTCCATTCTTTTGCGTCTGCTGACATATGAACCGTTACGTTAAAACCTAGTTTCACACTCATAATCCCAATGCTTAGCCCTAAATTTCCTGTTGAACCGACCGCAATTGAATATTTGGCAAAAAACTCTCTACATGTATCACTATCTAAAATGGAATAATCATCTTCTTCTGTTAACATACCATGCTGCAAAGCTAATTGTTCAGCATATTTTAACACTTCATAAATGCCACCCCTAGCTTTAATTGATCCTGATATCGGAAGATGACTATCACATTTTAATAATAATTCTCCTAAAATAGGTTGCTTGTAATTTGTCTCTAAAGCTTCTTTCATAGAAGATATTTTCACTAAAGGTGATTCGATTATGCCATTCGTCCCTTTCGTTTCAGGAAAAACTTTCGCAATATATGGTGCAAAACGCTTTAATCTCTCTTCCGCATCTTTTACATTCTCTTCATTAAGTGGTGAATCTTTTATTGCCCTTTCATACTTTTCTATGTTTGGATTTATCCAAAATACTTCTTCTGTTGCAATAAGTTTATTCACTAATGGGTATTCTGCTTGTAATGCCCCTATTTCTTTCATTTTGTTTCCTCCTTATATCCTTGTAGCTCACCATATAATAAATTATAATTAAATTAATTTTAATATAGTTTAACACAAATCGTTCACTTTAGTTAATTTTAATTTAATTTATTTAAATATAATTTAATAACCGTTAAGGAGATTTTCATTATGGAAAATATAGATATTGGTAAAAAAATTGAAAAACAAAGAAAAGAAAAAGGTTTAACTAGTAAAGAACTAGCAAAGATGGCCGATATTACACCATCTATGTTAAGTCAAATTGAGCGTGGGTCCGCTAACCCT
This sequence comes from Bacillus cereus group sp. BfR-BA-01349, assembly GCF_022663795.1. Lineage (NCBI taxonomy): Bacteria > Bacillati > Bacillota > Bacilli > Caryophanales > Bacillaceae > Bacillus > Bacillus cereus group sp. BfR-BA-01349. The sequence continues at coordinate 50,626 of NZ_JAKUGE010000016.1, read as the reverse complement.
TCTATTCAAACATTAAAAGTGCTTGCTAAAGCTCTTGATGTGCCAACATTTAGCTTTTTACTTGAAGATACAAATACAGACGATTTAATTGTACGTTCCCATAAACGAAAGAAAATGATTATCGATAATTTATCATATGAAATGCTTTCACCTGATTTCACTGGAAATTTAGCAACAGCAATTATGACCGTCCCGCCTAATACAGCTTCATCAGAAAATGTGCTAGAACATAAAGGAGAAGAATTAGCATTTGTCTTAGATGGGAAAATCACATTATATTTAAACGAGGAAGAATACGTATTAGAAACTGGCGACAGTGTAAAGATACCTGCTTATTTAAAGCATAAATGGGTGAATCATTTTGAAAAAAATGCCATTGTTTTGTTTTCTGTTACTCCTCCGATTTTTTAATGTATCAATAAAAACAGGTTACTTCTTATGAACTACACCTCCAATTGTTAGACACAGTCTAACAATTGGAGGTGTAGTTTTTTTATAACTAAATTTACTTCAGAAAACAAAATGAATGCAGCAATACATTATCAAGATGGAAGTGAGAGTATAAAAGATATTGCGAAATCATTGAGAGCGAATCACGACGTGGTTCGAATATGTATAAAACAATTTGAATATCATGGAATCCGAGCATTTGAAAACGGCTATACAACGTATTTTGTACAGTATAAACTAGGCTTACTAAATTATATGTTCGAAAATGGGACGTCTCCAAACGAAACGGCAGTTATTTTTAATATTTCTTCATCTGGACTTATTAGAAAATGGCGTATTCAGCTACGTCAAAAAGGAGTAGACGCCCTTAAATCTAAGAAAAAGGGGCGTCAGTCTATGACTAAGGACAATCAAAAATCAATTAAGAAAGAAACAAACACAAACAGAAGAGTCAGTAGAAGCATTACAAGCTGAATTGGAGCGTTTGCGTATGGAGAATGCTTATTTAAAAAAGTTCAACGAATTGTGAAAAAGTTAGGTTTAAAGAGCCTAGTTCGTATGAAAAAATATCGCTCTTATAAAGGGAAAGTAGGTAAGATTACGCCAAATATTTTAGAACGTAACTTTAAGGCTAAAAAGCCAAACGAAAAATGAGTTACAGACATAACAGAATTTAAATTATGCGGCGAGAAGCTCTACTTATCACCGATGTTAGATCTATTTAATTGAGAGATAATCGCTTATACAATTGATTCAAGACCAACCTATTCACTTGTATCAAAGATGTTACGATAATGCGATTATTGAAAGTTTCTTTGGTATTATGAAGTCTGAATTTCTTTATCTAAAAGATTTTGAAAGCATAGAACATTTTAAATAAGAATTTGAAAAATATATCGATTATTATAATCACAAACGAATTAAGGCAAAATTAAAAGGCATGAGCCCGGTACAATATCGAACTCATGCCCTAAAAGCTGCCTAATGAAACGACTTGTCAAACTTTCTGGGGTTAGTTCAACTTTTAACGAACCCATACCACTAGTACTCAAAAATTCTTTTCTCTTAACTTTGATATCCCCTTATTTACCGGACATTTTACTTTCACTTCCCAGTGTCCATGTACTGTAACTCTCACCTGAGGATTAAACATTTTGATTTCATCTACACTAAAGATAATGCTTTTCTCCTCATAATTTTTTTCCTTAGTGTTTACTTTCCCTATGACTTCATTCTGCCAAAACACTTCTAATGAAGCCTCACTTTTAGGATCTCCCAAGTATTTATATACAACTTCAACTTCCCCTGTACGTTCAATTAGTTGAAAAAAACAATTTTTCATATCTATGGGACTATTAAGAACAATATTAGTCCCACAGATATACGGCTTAAATATTGAGCCATCAAGTTCTGTAAGACAATTGACTTTATGATACCAATTTCCTATATAATCATTCTTAATGACTATTTTATTTGGGTTATACCTGGGATCATAATAAAATATTATATCATGTGGACTATTAAAAACTACTCCATGCACGCGTGTATGAGTTTGTCCTATTGGTGTAGTAAGATCGTTAATCCAAAACACTTTAAATACAGAATCTACCCGCCTGCTTTGGTAGGTATTGATAATGATATAACCTGATTTATTTAAAGGTAATTCATGATAAATTTCTGGAACCGACGTATATAATCTTTCACCACATCCATAGGGTTTTGCAACAGTTCCATCTCCGTCATCAATAATGAATATACCCCCTTCTACCTCTAAATCCATTAAATCTGTCTCCATTGCACAAAAAAATGGACCATCTTCAAAAAAGAACATTACATGATAGAGTTTTTCTACTTCATAATGCCCTGTAAATCCTTTTACAAACTCTCCATCATATTTCAATTCCTTAGTAGGTGGATATATTATACCTTTTAGCCCCTTATATGCCCCTTCTTTAACCAGTGCTATTTTCCCAATATTAGGATCTCGGGGATCTAATTTTGGTCTAGGAGCATTAATAGTACTAATACTATTACGCGTATTTTCACTTATAACAAAATCAGACAATCTTTTATCCTCCCACAACATGTAGTTCTATTGATTCATCATTTAATACAGTGCGGTCCACAGCAATAACCATCCCCTCACCAACTTCAATCATAATGGATTTTTCAGTGATGTCTTTTAAACCACCAATATATGCATTTTCTTTACATGTAAGCATAATAGCTTTTCCAATTTGATCTCCTAATCCACAAATCGGATGAGATTTCCAATTACTCTTCATATCATCACCTCTAAACTATTCAAGTTGTAATACCCGCTTTATAATCGCTATTTATAATCAAACCCAAACTACGCAAGAATATAAACAATTAAAGCTTTCCATTATTAAAAAACTGCGTGTTTATTGGATTTTATTTAATAGTATTATAGGTAAATTGAATTATTTTTTATCTGAATGTAGAATTTTTTTTTATTTCCTTAAAATTCCCCCTCAACTTTTTCAGCATATAAAACGATACTTATAATAGAAAGAGGTGTTTTAATTGTATAAAACGATGCCAAATTCAAAAGAAAGAGAATTTATATACAATAGCTCATACAACAAAGGGCATATAAGCATTCCTAGCATGGTAGCTCACTGTATTGGCCTAAGTACTCACGCAAAATTGGTGTATTCTAACATTTTGAATTACATTTATAAAAAAGGAGAATTTGCATTCCCAAGTATTTATAGATTGTCTATATCTTGCTCCTGCTCAATAAATACAATTATTCGTTATATTAATGAATTAGTTGAAAAAGGATTTATAAAAAAAGAGGTCCCAGGTCGTGGAAAAAGTAATCGATACTACATAATAGAATGTGATAAAATTCCACTCCTAAAAGTATCAGAAATGATATGGGAAGTAATAGATACACTTGCAAAAAAATATGGTTGGAAGGATATTATGAAATGTAAGAATTCAATATTGTCTTTTCTTAATCAAAATAAATATTCATTACATCATATGGAGATTCAGCCAAATACAATAAATCACTTAAATGCTTTATTCCTTCATGTTTTAGAAAAAAAAGAATTAAATATTGAAGTATTGACTAGGAATTTTATATTTAAAAATCAATCTATTATATAACAGTTTTGAAATTATAAAATCATATAAATAATTTATATAATAATAGGTGGTGTGAATATTGAATGAACCTTATGTTACTTGTACACAATGTGTTGTTAGAGATTGGTGCCAACGTAGAAATGGTACTACTCCCCTGCCACAGGATTATACAATAAATCCTGAGTGTGGCGGTTATATCTTACTTAATCAAGCTTTAAAGCTTTCTCAAATTCCTGTAGAATATCAAAATGCAAATAAAAGAAATTTCTTAATAGACACGGATAACAGAATGTACAAAGACTACATTATAGATACTTTTAATTCAATAGAGGAAATTGTTAAGAATGGAAATAATCTTGCTTTTATACATCCACAAAAAGGAACTGGTAAATCATATACTGCTATAGCCTTTGCAATGGAATATATATTTAAATCAGTAATGAATCCTTCTTTATTTAATTTTGAGTCTCCGCTTGTACTCTATATTAAGTATGGTTCATGGGCAAATGATCTACGGCAAATTTATCAATTAAATGATGAAGATTTCACACAAAAAGTTTTACAACAAGTAAAACTCATGAAGACGGTTCCCCTACTAATACTTGATGATATAGGAAATGGGAGATTTACAAATTATATTAAGGATTTTACTTATGATGTAATTGATTTTCGTAAAGAAAACAAAAAATCAACATTTTTCACTTCTAATCTTACACTCCAACAATTAGAACAAGAGAATTGTCTTGGGGATATTATTACATCTCGTATGTTATTTAATACTGTTGTATATCAATTAGGAGGTCGTGATAGAAGACAAGAAAAAAGTTATATTCTGAAGCCAATTATATAAAGATCTCGTCATGTAACGGGGTCTTTCTAGAATCCATTTAACAATAATATGATAAATATGTAAAAATAGTATTACAATTAATATATTTCCATAGTATACTAATTTACATGATTAAATTTGCAGCTTATGAATTGAGTAGAAATGTATTAAATCCTTATATATAAATATCTGTAAAACAAAAGAAGTTAATCAGAACATAATAAAGCAGCAATATCTGTTTTGGATAGTAAGATGCTTTATTCCATTAGGGTTCTGGTTTAATCTTCTATTCTTTTACGCCCCAAAAACGAACATAAGTTCTTTTATTTTTCGATAAAAATAGAACATACGTTTTATTTTAAATCATAAAAGAACATAAGTTCCGCGTTTTGTTATTAAAAAAATCGCAACTATTTCCATTATTACATCGATTATTATGTCGAGATTAGATGAAAAGGAGTTTATATTATGCCATCCATTGAAGAATTACAACTATTAAACCATATATTAGAAAACAGAGATTGGTCTTCAATTGATAAAAATGGCCTTGATGAAGAACATTTTCCTATACATAAAGATATTTTTAATTACATTAAAAATTTTAAAAAATTACAAAAACAACTTCCAACAATAGAAACCGTAATGAATATATTTGAAGAATTTGAAATGGTCGAATTAGAAAAAACAGAATTTGTAGTAGATGCTCTGAAAGAAGATTGGCTACATAGAAAATTCAAGCCCTTTCTTCAAAAAGCAGCAAACCTTGTCGCTGAAAAGAAAACTGTAGAAGCTATTTTAGATATTAAATTAAATGCCACGAATATGTTAAAACTTGCGAATATTGACAACAAAGGATACTCATATACTGGAATGGCGGATACACGTAAGAGTAAGTACTTATCAATTCATGGTAGAGATGAAAATGAAATTTTAGGAGCGACTACAGGCTTTAAAACATTAGATTTAGTGACTAATGGATTAGTAAGTGATGGGCAAGAAACTGATTATTTTCTTGTTTTCGCACCATCTAATATGGGCAAAACATTAATATCCTCATTTATGTTAATGTCCGCTTGGAATAGTAATATCGAGTGGGATTTCCCTGCATACTTTGCTTTAGAACAACGTGCCGAAGAAATTGCCCGAAATTGGGATCATGTCCTGGCTGGTGTATCAAATTTAGGCATACAACGTGGTACTATGTCAGCTGAACAAAAAGACCGTTATATCTTCTTTTTAGATCAACTAAGGAAAAAGCAAAAAGATATGGTCATCTATGATATTCAAAAAAATGGTGGTCGCCCCTATACAGTTACTGAAATACAACGCGTCCTTGAGTCTGAAGGACATACTCGCTTTGTTTTAGATCAACTATCCAAAGTACGTTTAAATAGCTCCAATAATAATTTTGGGGATTTAAGACAAAGATTATTTGATATATCAGCAGCAGTACGTGAAATGATTTTAGGAACAGGAATTCCAGGTTATGTAGTAGCACAAGCTAACAGAGAGTCCGCTAAAAGAATAAAAAAAAGTCTAAATGATAGCACGATGACTGGTGAAGATATCGGGGAAACTTATGCAATTTTCCAAGATGCTAGCAAAGGTATATCTATTATCAAAATAAATGAAAATACCTTTAAAGTACAGGTTATAAAAAATCGTGGCAATGCTAGTGGTCAAAGTTTCATTGTGCGATATAACTTTGATACCGGACTGATTAGTACCATAAACAATCAGTATGAAAAACAGTTCTTCTAGTCTTAATAATGGAGATGAAAATACATGCAAAAAGCAAAAAATGTAGAAATTCTCGAAAATACATCACTTGATATACCAAGTCTAATAGATGATTTGCGTTTTAAGTATCAGTATTCCCTTAGATATCAAAGTAACCATGCAGCATTTTCAAAGAAAAATGATAACGGCAATTATATAATGTGTTGCTGTCCGAATCATACAGAAACAAGACCATCATTTGGTATTTCTAAAACCCCTCCCTATCACACACACTGTTTCTGTTGTGGATACTTAGGAACCATAGATTGTGTAATTGAAACCGCTTTTGTTTTAGAACGAGGCAACGGATTAAAAGCCCTATTATCAAATTACTATTTTGAAGACAATCGTAAACCTTTAGACATTACAAAAATCTTAGCTACAAGAAAAAAATGTATAAAAGCAAATACATTATCTGAAGAAACACTCAAAAAATTGGATGAGGAAAAATTTAAAAATCAAGGAATTTACAATGTAGCAATGTCCTATTTAATTAATCAGCGTGGAATAAACATGAAGATTTTAGATACTTACGAAATAAAAATAGATGTCAGAAATAAATGTATCGTATTTCCGCAACGTACTCGAAACGGGGATCTTCGCTTTTTACAAAAACGAAAAATTGGAAGCAATTATAACGGTTCAAAATTTATCAACGAAGGATTACCAAACAAAAAAGATATTTTATTTGGACTTCATTTAATTAATCAATTACGAACATCAGCCAATCGAATTAAAAGAGTTCGTATCGTAGAATCTCCTATAGATGCAATGAGTAACTATCAAGTAGGTATTCCTGCTGTTGCAATTAACGGGAAATTATTATTTAAAAACCAAATACGCGAATTACATCTAGCAGGTATAGAGATAGTTGATCTATTTTTTGACAATGACAAAGCTGGAAAAGATGCAACACAAAAAGCAACAAAACACTTAATACAGGAGGGATTCACGGTCAATCATACTCTTTATCCACCCCCAATTCACTGAATATTCAAAAATCGACTCCAATGACTTACTTAAGATGGGGTTACTAGATAAATTAAATACAAATTCAATTAGTTTACTAAGCAGTAAATTTTAATTCATTCAAATAAAGGGGATTTATATAATGAACACAGCAACTATAAACTTTCAAGATTTAATAATGGAAATACTAAACTCTGAATCTATAGCTAAAATTTTTAATTTTGAATTATTTAAGGTGAGAAATCAAGATAAAGAAGATGTGAAACAAGATTGTATCTTGCGTATAATGAAATCTCTTCAACAAACCACAGTTCCATCTGAAAAGCTACCTTCATTCTGTCAAACAATTATTAAAAGAACCGTGGTTGATTATTATCGTTATACAAATAGAATGGTAGAACAAAATTCGACTTCTGTATTTTATTGTGATGGATTTATTGAAGACGATTCTAGTGAAAACAATTGCCCTACATTTTGCCAAGAGTCTTACGAACAAGGATATGAATTCTCAATTGTTAAAGCAGATTTTGAAATACATAGAAACAAATTTACTCCGACTGAACAACATGTCATAGAATACATGCTATATGACGGCTTAGGAGTCTGTATGAATTTAGCCGAAATCGCAAACGAACTTAAAATTAATAAATCGCACTCAACAAGAGCATTAAAGAAATTGCGTAGCATTTATTGTTGTTAATATACTTAGTTCCCTACTACCTCAAACAACAATCACCTAAAAATATTGTAAAACAATTAAGAACATTTTGTAAACAAAAGTAACTTTTATTTTCATTATAAATTCCGAAACTATTTAATTAGTTATTACGATAACTATTAATCAGTCTAGTATATACAACTAGTATACAACATCGACAATAATTTTCAAAGGCGTTTATCTGTTTCTTATTAGATTTCAGCCCTCTTTTATATATATAACCATTCATTACATGAACTTTATTGGAAAATTATTAAGCTTAATTATTGATTTGTTACTATTAAGTATTGACTAGATTCATAACTTACAGTCTGCATTTAAAAACTTAAGTTCTGTTTATTTATATAAACAGAATAAACAAAGTTAATTTAAATAAACCTTTATATCGATATATAACAATCAGATGAAGTTATATGTCCTGTCAATTTAAGGAGGAAATAAAGTATGACGACCATAAAAGGATTAGATGCAATTTTAAAAGTGGGAAACACCTTTCTTACGTTTAAAGATAAAAAACCACTTACACTTTTATTTATCGATTGGTATGAAAATCTGGTTGGTATTCGCGAGCATTATGAACCTACCTTAAAACCCAAATATATACGTTGCCCAGGGACAGATGTGTGCCCCCTTTGTCACATTAATCCTGGTAAATATCCGAATTTGAAGATTAAATTACGTGTATATGATCCATTAGATAATAAGATTAAGCTAGTCTCTTTAGCGAAAACTCACATTCAAAAATTACACACAGACTTTAATCTTTACGTGATTGATCCTACAAAAGATTTTGTCACTATCTCTAGAAGTGGGACAGGTGCTAATGATACCACTTATTCAGCTAAACCATACCATTATACTTCAGTGGATGAAGAACCTATATTAAAGAAGCCAGACTTTAATGAAATTGAAATGCTTGATATATCAACATATATAACTTCTCATAGTCCTGATGAAATCCAAGAATTTATAAATGCAGCCTCAACAATATACAATTTACAGAAAGCACAGTTTCAATGTAGTTCCCCTACTCTTTCATTAACTACTGAAGGTTTTGATGAAAAGGAACAATTGAGAACTACTAATCATAAATTACCGTTTTAGAAAACCGTATGGAATTTTAATTTCTATTATTAAATGTAGAAAGGGACGATTATGTCGTCCCTTTTTGAAGTAAGGAGTTGTAAATTTTGTTTTTTAAATCAAATGAATCCAATCAGGACATTTTTACACTATTAAATAAGCGCGAAGTAAAAGAAAGCACGCAAAAAACTCGTACAAAAAAAATGAGAAAAAAAAGATTACGATAAAACAAAATCAATATATTCACGGAATTAATAATTCAGTAAAACTACCTTTAAATTACTACTTAATACATACCCCTGAACAATTTAAAGAATTCATTACCAAGTATAAGGTGTATAAAACCTTACATTCGCAAGCTTATACATTTATTGATACGAAATCCACTGGTTTGAATCCTTTTAAAGACTCAATCATCTCAATTACGATTGGATTTATGGATAACAGTTTTTTTTATATACCTATTAAGCCTTTTAAACATCGATTATCACAGCATATCTCTACATTAAGTCTAGAATACACGATGAAAAAACTCTCACCACTATTAGAGAAAGATACCTTATTAATACTTAGTAACAGTAAGCAACACATTCATGCTCTATATAATTGGTGTAATTTTGACATTACATATAATATCTTTTGGGATACTGAGATAGCTGCAAACCTATTAAATGAGAACCATCCAAAAGGTGTAAAAGAATGGTATAAAGAATATGTATTACCCCGTTTTATTTCAAAAGGAACCATTTTAAATACCATCGATAGAAAAAAATATATGTTTGAAAAGACACTCTATGATCAGCTACAACATCATGTAGCTACCTACTTCGCTTGCTATGATATTTTTATGCTAAAGTCTGTATTCGAGTATCAGAAAAGGATTTTTGAAAACCCTAAATTTAATCTTGTTCATATATATAAATTATTTAGAGAAATAGAGATGCCTTTAATAGCTGTACTTACTACTGCTGAAAGAAAAGGTATTAAAATTAGTGAAGAATTTCTAAGCAATGATGTAAAACAAATACTCCAAGCGAAATTACAATGCGTAAAAAAAGAAATCTTGAATCACCTAGGTTCTACTATCACATTAAATAATTGTATGCACCCACCTAAGCAACAAAATAAATATAATAGCGTAAATAAATTAACAAGCACTTTGTTTAATATAAATTCTCCAGCCCATTTGGCCCAAAAACTTTATATTGATAACGCTATTCTAAAACCTATCATGGAATATGACAAAGGTTGCAAAAGTGTGATTTCCAAGCTAAAAACAGATAGAAAAACGCTGATACGTAATCTATCAATGCATCCTGTAATTCCTCTAATTCTAGAATATCGTCGCTTAGTGAAATTAATAAGTTCTTTTTGCAACTCCCTACCCAAAGAACAACAAGGTACTATCGATAATAAAATTCATCCTATCTATAACTCTGTAGGAACTAAAACAGGCCGTATGAGTTGCTCGTCACCAAACCTAAAGTTGTGGGCTGCATAAAGGTAACTTTATGTGTAAGCAGATCGTTAATTCAGGGAAAGCTAAGGGTAATTACCTATGTCAATCCTGAGCCAAGTCTAATAGGGATATTAGAAAGGTGCAGAGACTACTTAAATTAACCTAGAACAGGTGAAATAAGCACGAAAGCGATCCACCCTTCTACAACAGGGTGATGATATAGTCCGATACTCTTTGAAAAAAGAGAGCAAGGATAAAGAGCCTTGCATTACTACAATGACAACAAGTACCAAGTAAAGCTGATTTTATACGTATGGCCTTTAGAGCAGAAAGAGGTAGATTATTCACCAGTATTGACTTCAGTTTACAAAACGTTGGCTGAAGTCGTTAATCTAAACCTACTCAAAACAGGGAACGCCCTCATGTAACGGTGGAGCGAATCCTGTGCTTCTAGTGACAAGAAGTGCAACGACTGCTTGTTAATTATCATCTTGATTCATAGTTAACAAAATAATGAGTCGTCTATCAACCAAAATTGATAAATCCATCGAACTCATTTATACGGTAGGCTATGGGCTTAGTGGTCACAAAATTTGCCCATTATTTGCAGGAATGCAACAGAAGGTATAGTCTAATCCGGCTCCTTTAAGGAGTGTTCAAATACCATGAAAATGGCGGTATACATACAACAAGAATTACGCTGGCTCGCAATAGTAACACAAGAACCGGTTCTAATTGAAGCCTTTAAGAAAGGTTTAGATGTACATAGTCAAATCACTTGCCAAATTAAGGGGTTTACTTATAACTTGTTTGAGGATATTCGAAATTATAAAAGAGAGACATTAAAAGAGACTCAGCATCATATACAACAGCTTATAAATAAATGGTCAGATACCCCAGAATGTCTATATATCTTGAAGATATATAATATGAAGGAACTAAATAGTACTACTATTCCTTCTCTGGCAAATGCTTTTGAATCGCTTAGAAAAGAAATGAAAAGCATTGTATTCGGTAAAGGGATTGCCGAATTAAAATCTCACTCAAAACAGGGAAACCTAAGTGTATAAGCATATGGTAATCCTGTGCCAAAGCGTTCATATGAATGGCAGGTGCAGAGACTTATAGCGTTCCGCGTTTATATAAACAACCAATCTAACGAGTTCGCTTAATGTGAGAAGTAACTTGAAATAGTTGCTAAGGTATAGTCCACTCCCTTAGGAAACTAAGGGGTTTAAGTGACCTTATATGGTATAACAGAAATCGGTTTATCCGATCAATTAAATATTACAAAAGCAGCAGCGACCTCGTTAATTAATCAATTTAAAAAACAATTACCCAACTTTTTAAGATGGGAATCTGAAACACATAGAGAAGTTTTAACTAATGGTTATGTAAAAGATTTGTTTGGTAGAAAAAGACGTTTTAAAGAAACGATTTTAAAAGCTACCTCTTCTTCCACCTTTAAGAACAAAAATTCAGATTGGAGATTAGAGAAAATAAAACGGCAAAGTTGTAACTTTAAAATACAAGGAACTTCTGCGACGCAGGTAAAAAAAGCCATGGTAAATTTATTTTATCCCACCCGGCCAGATGGTACAAAATGCTTAGATAGAGATGAATGGCTACAGGAGAATTACAAATCTATACTTGAAGAGCATGATATACACATCGTATTACAGATACATGATGAATTAATCTTTGATGTACCACAAAATGTTTCCCAAGACGTTTTAAAAGAAATTTCAAATATTATGCTAAACGCCATTCCTTCTACCTATTTAGGAGTGACATTCCATTCGGATATTCATACCTCTCCATATTGGGGTGGTACATTTTCAATTGAGGAAATTAAAAAGTTTTCTAATAGGGATTTAGATCTGAACAGATTATTTCATCAACAATTTAAACAGAAAATAAACAACTTCCTGAATTCAACGTTTTAGGTGAATTTAATAGAAAATGAATTAAACATTATAATTGCCACTTTGATTAAATGAGATAATAAAAAAACGTACACTTCTGTACGTTTTTTTATCTTTTCAGCTCCTAATTATCTATACAAAAAATTGAAATACCATTTCAACTTCTGCCTCATTTGTATATTCAACCCTAGGCATGGTGCTCGGATTACCATCAATAGCTAACGATAACGGTGCAATACTAACCATTGTTGTAGGTGTTGTTAATAAAACCTTACATGCAGTTACCCATTCTACGCCATATTTCTGACGCGCCGAATCATTTAATTTCACATCAATTCTAGAAATATTTCCAAAGTTCGTTACTGACTCCCCTGTTTGCCTATTGAACCCTTTAACCGCAATACCATTACGTAACGAGTCATACGATACAATATACTTCTCTGATGCAATTGTAAGGATTTTATACGGCATTGCGCTCTTAACAAATTCAAATATATTTGGTCGTTTGTCGGGCTTTCTAGTACTCATCTCAAATACTTTAATTAACTCAATATCTTTAAGTAATAATTGTCTCTTTTTACCTCCGCAATTGCTTGCTGTATCATATGGTACAGGAGCTATATCATGAGATAATTCACCTGGAATATCAATACAATTAAAGCATCTTTCAATAGATTCTATAATTGTAACAAAGTTTAATAATTCAAAATCTATATTTGTACGTTCTAATTCATATAATTTTTGTTCAAGCATCTCTAATTCTATTTCCAAACGACATTTTGTAATAGAGGAACAATCTGAACTAGCTATATCATCTCTCATACGCTGCATAGCATCTTCAATAGCTAAGATTTCCTCATACAAATCTCCAAATCTAATTGTCATTATCACTTCCTCCTCACTTTTTTTTCGGAGCCTTAGTAGGATCTAATGTCCAAGTGATCCAATCGCTTACATCTTTTAAAGAGCTTACATGGAAGTACTCTCTACACTGTCTAAAGAAAGGAATGATAGGACTATTCCAATTCCCTGGCCCTATTTTCCCAGGTCCTTTTCTTCCTGGAAGAACTGTATATATAGTTTTCATAGGCACTAACGCATAACGATTAAATACTTTAAGGCTATTTAGCTTTCCATCAACCTGATCGTATGTAACTTCTTTATACAGGCGATGTGAAGGTTCGCTACTGCCCTCTAACTTTTGTCTATCATCTGATACAAGAATAAGAGAATTCTCTACAGGTTTACCATTTACTACACTTTTATCTATCACTTGATCAATCGAATGATAAATTGCAGACATACCAGATTCAGGGAAATCCGATCCTCGCTTAAATGTTAGCGTACCAATATCAGAAAATGCTTGTGCTAACCCTTGTACATCTACACTTTTATTCAGTAGAATTCTCCAAAAGTTCGGTCTATTCTCCCCTGCTCTGTCTGTTGGATCAGCGTAGGCCACTAATGATACTTTACATGGGATTTTAGCAGCTTTAGCATAACGTTCGATTTCATTTGCTGTGGCAACTAATAAATTCTAACACGACCTCCAGGTTCAAGGCCCCCTCCTTCAAACATGGATTCAGAAATATCCACAACGAAAATAATATTAACCCCTGTGACTGTAACAGGTGGTACCCATGGATCTGGTTTTGGATAAGGTAAAACTTGTGGTTTTCGTGCATAAGAAGGTCTCACGCACTCCCTTATACATTCCCTGATTTTATACATTAATGTATCCAAGTTTTCACCAGATTCAAGTCCTGATTCCATGATTACTTCACGTATAGCTTCTAATTCATCTACATATTGCCGTAACGCATCTACTGAGTATGGATGGCTATGTGCCATACCCTTACGCAAATCTTTAATCATTTTATCTATTTCTTTAACATATCTCATAATACTTTTGAGTTTAGGCATATCGATTGTAACCTCCTAACCAAATATAGTAAGCCCATTATAGGAAAAGGTGTGTCAAATGACACACCTTTGTGGTATTACCTTTTCAAGTTTCTTCTCAATTTAAGGCATCTTTTTCTAATACCTCCTCTTCAGCCTCCATTTGGCTTGCTAATTTACTAGCCTCAATAAATTCCTGAATTTCTTGCTTAGGAGTAAATCCAACTTTCTTTTCAATATTTTTACCATCTTTCATAAACAGAAGCGTTGGAATCGTAGTAACTTCACACAATTTAGTGATATCTAAAAATTGATCAGCGTTAACTTGAATAAATTTAATATCGTCAATTTCTTTTGACAATTCCTTAATATCCTGTGTAATCATTTTACAGGGGCCACACCAAGTAGTATAAAAATAAACTAAAACAAACCCTTCTACTATCTTTTCTTTAAATTCTTCAACTGTATTAATTTCAAACATTTTATTCCTACCTCCTGTAAAGTATTTATAAGGAAGAACGCCAATAAATCCTTTATACCGTATATTAATATAAAATAATTATATATTGCATACATTTATGTCTACTTAATTTCCACCACAGCCGCATCCAACCTTACGAGCTACCGTAAATGTATTACCGTCATTCCACTCTTGAGAAATATTTAATGCATTACGAGCAGAACTAGCCCAAACTTCTTTTTCTACATATTTTCCTTCTGCATCATGACCAGAAACCATATATTTTCGCTTGCCTAACAAATTAACCCTCTCCTTAATTACTTTTATAGAAATTACCTAAATGCTCAAAGCGAGGAACTTTTACTCCGCATACCTCAATATCCGCCATAAAAGTACTCTGAGGTTCAATCCAAGTATTCCCTTTAGCATCTTCATAAATTACCATTTCTTCATCAGTTCCTGTTTGTTTTCCCTTACCAGTAACAAGATAAATTCCACCCTTATAATATCTATAGATTTTAACTTTTTTATTATCCATATCTCCTCAACCTAAACATAATTCTCATATAAATTTATTTAATAATTTCCTTCATTTCTTTTAACCAATTTACTAAAACCATTTCTATTTCCTGCAAACGTCTTATAGAAGTACTTTCAGTCATTCTTTTAGATGCTTTATTGCAAATATAGAGACGTTCTTTTTCAATATCAAATACCAAAGAAAGATGGTAATCTTGTAAACCAAGTGAAGTGGAATCATATCTTACCATTCGTTTAATGAAATGCTCGATATGTATCTCCTTTAACTTACTAGCGAGGTTTTCTCTATGCTTTTTCCACTGATCCGTTGTAAATGTATTTAATAGCATATTAAATTATCACCAACCTTAAAATCATATCCTCTAAATCTCATTTATTAACTACACTAAAATTGCTGAATCATAGTCCCCTGATACAATATAATTAATCCCTGAATCATTATGAATTTTAATTATAATCACTTCGTTAATTTGATGATTTATAAACGATCCATAAGGTACCTCAATATCTTTCATTGCATCTATAACATTTTGAATCTCTTTATTCTTAACTTTCATTGCATTTTCTATTTTGCTGCTACTATTAGAAAAATGTAATGGATACTGTAAGTTTTGCTCCGTTACATTTTTTACATTTAGTTGTTTCACTAAATATTTCACATAATCTTCTGCTTTTTTAAGCCGATTCTCCATATTACGATAGTTCTTTTCCAGCTCCGCAATATAAAGATTTCTACTCATATCTGCTTCATTATTAGAATTTGATTCAGAAGTATTCTTAGCCTTTTTATTCAATTGACTTTTTTCCTCATTGTTATCTCTTACTTGCAAATGTTGTACCTCAAACAAATATAAATGTTTCAAAGCATTATTTTCACCTTGATCTAATTCTTTTTTTATTGTCTTTTGCAAGTAATTAAACCATTGGACTAACCATGTGTTATCAATGTCACCATGAATAATTTTGTTTTGTTCTTCCATAGAAAAATCCATGTCACAAATTCTAGCAAGTCCGGAATTAATGTCGATACTAATGGACAAATTTTCGCCACTTTGAATTAACTGTACTAATCGACTAATTTTCTTAGATAATTCCATATCGTTTACCTCTCCTATTTCGTACTGGTATTATAGTAGTCGATATATATATCAATTTAGTTGCGAGTTTTTTTATATCTAATTTAAATATTAAATTTGCTATAATACCTGTACTTCCTTATGAAAAATAATGTACTATGTTTTTACATTCACATTAAAAAATCTTAAGTAGTCGATAATTCATCTAATGGTTTATATTGAAATGCATTAGATTTTTCAGACTCTTTACCCTCTAAATTAATTGCCGTCATTTCAATTACAGATACTTTATCATTAAAAATGTTATGATCTAATTTAGCAGGTGAATGCTCAACACCTGTTAAAACTAATACATCATTTACAAAAATGTTATAACTCTCACTATCAGGTGACGTACTATAATCAAATCTAACTTCTACTCCGCTTTCCATATTATCCACAGAAGTAATAGCTGGTGGTTCAGGAGCTTCATTTCCTACGACTGTAATTGGTACAAATACTTCATGCACCCCATTTGTAATGACTATATCTGTTGTTCCTCCGCTAAGGCCTGTTACAATTCCTTCAGGGCTCGCCTTTGCTATATATTTATCTTTGACAGAATAAGTAGTGCCTGTACTCGCCCAATATACATAAATTAACCAGTTATCACCAACTTCTTCTTTACCATCTGTTTGGAAAGTAATCCCTAAATAGTCACCTTTTAAATTTACAATTCGATATTCATTTCGTTTATTCGTTGCTATAACTTGTAACCCTTGTGTTTCTCTATCATCACCCACACCAAAACCATTGGTAGTCTTTACAATTTCAACTATTCGTTCTTCAAATTTATAATTACTAATGTCTACCGCTGTAATTAAACCTTTATTATTATATAAATTATCTATATCTTTAAATAACATAGCCGGACGAAGTTCAGCAGTAACATTCTTTGTAATCCCATCACTAGTTAATGCTTCTACATTCAACTGAACTTGATCACCAGTGTTGAGATTTAAATGCTTGTGGGAAACCATTAGAAAAGCTGTTGATGATAAAGGCTCGAATTCTGTATTAAGAAAAGCATCTACTTTCTTCTGGTACTTCTTTAGAGAGTCCTCTAAAACTAACTTTGCTTCTCTATAGGAAGTCTCAATTAATGCAGAACTTACCTCATCTCTCTTTTGCTCTAAAGTACCTAACTTCGTTAAAATTTCTTTTGCCCTCATATTTCATCCTCCCTCTTGTATCGCATTCATTATAAGGATTTACAAAATTTTTTATTTAATTTTTTGTAGAATAATTCTAGCCTTTTGTATAGTCATATTGTTTAACTTCCCAAAAGAAAAGTCCTTCATATTCAAATCTATAAAGTAAATTTTCAATGATGCTGCCTTGTTCATTATTATTTTTTAAATGCAGGATGTTCTTGAATACTTCTTGTTGCTTTAGAAACATCTTCTTTCAACTCAGTTGTATCTAGAGAGATATCTTTAGCTAAGCTAACTAACATGGTCATATATTCAACTTCTGCAAAGGATATGATAGAATTTTCACCTTTAGCATTTTTACGAATTATAGTAGTACCATTTTCTTGCCATTCCTTAAACTTACTTTGAAAAAAAACATCTGCTTCCTCTAAGCTAAGACCTTCAGTTAATTCTTGTGTCTCACTCTTTAACTTTTTTACTAATTTATCCTCCAACCAATCAACTTTCTTTGAATTTCCACTTTTAAAATAAAAGACTGCAGAAACGTTAAATTTATTTATTTTCATATTTAAATTCCCCCTAGATTATAATCTTTCATCTACACCTGATCTTACTCTAAAGCTTCAATAGGTTAATTAGTTTGATATGGAATTTATCCTTACAGTTATATATTTATAGTCGTTTTACTTAACTAGAATGTTGCGAACTTATTTCCTAATAATTAAGAACGAGCCAATATCATGAGAAGCATCTATAGGTATTGATATAGTTCCTTTAATATGAGAGTTACTTGATTTGCGAATTGAAATACTTCCCTCTAATCGCGATGCACTTGCTACATAAATAGAACTTTTTATTTCTTCAAACATACTCATTCTAATAATAGCAGTTCCACTAAGAGTATAACTCGCATACTGTCTTGTTAACATTGTAGACATTATTTGTGACATATCAGGGTACACCACTAAAATATTGCTATAAATCTCCATAAATTTATAATAAGTACCATCTGCAAATGGTTCCGTATTTAATACTTTTCCAATTAATAAATTGTATGCTGAGCCGCCAATTAAATTAATATCATGATGTTTCTTTGTATCCATGTGCTCAAACACTAATACAGTACGATTGTTAGAAAAATCATATACCCCACCTAATTTACAAAACACAGGAATGTTATTATCTCGAAAGATAGTTGTAATCATTTCAGGAATTTCACTTTCGAACTGCTCATGATAAGTTTTATATTCCCCTGTCTTTAATATGACATTGTATACTATTCCATCAATCTTAATTTCTAAGTTTTCATCTAAAATAGAAATAACATCCTCCAATTTTTTATCACCGTATATTCTATAACCATGCGGAGTCAATGCCACTTTCTTCACCTCCTAAGAAAATCCAACTTTTAACAGCTTTATTACTCTTTAAAAAGTTTTCTTTGCTTTTAGTTTTGTTTAACTGAAATTTAGTTTGAATAAAACAGAATCATTACTCCTCCTTTTTCATAGTAGCTATCGAAATATCCCTAATAATAGTTGTTAGATTTTAAAAATCTAATATAAAAATAGTTTTTTCTAACCTCTAATTCCATACTTACAAGTAGCCTCCATCTGTTCACTCGATAAATCTATATTTTCTTCCCCCTTTAGATCATTCTACTTTTTCCATCGCAACCTATTAACTTCTCATAACGACAGTTAGTATGCAGATTCAACAAATAGGAGGATTTAAAAATGACAAAAAACAAGTTACTACAGACATCATGTTTCAATTTGAACACTTTAAATCGGGACCCATACTTTGATTCATTACATCAACCTTATTTCTTAAAATTAACCAACAGTCTTTTCTTTGTTAATAGAGTTGGGGTGAATTAAAGTGCCTTCCCAAAGATATATTGACCTTAGAGAAGATAATTTACCTGACTTGCATAACAATGTGTTATTGAAAGCTTGCCAAGAGGATCCTGATTTACTCTCTGAACTTTTATATGAAAACAAAGAATTTCTCTTCTCAATCATTGCTCACTACAAAGGAAGCATTGAATCCCTAAAAAATAAATTCAACGTGGATGAAGAGGAGTTACTTCAACACGCTTATATAGCTGTTATTACAGCTATTAGAGATTTTGATTTTAATAAAGGAATTAAGTTTACAACTTATATTTATCGGCCAATTATATGGGAAATTAACCAATTGCTCTATAATGATTCTAGACTAGTACGCTTAAGTCGAAGTGCAGTAGATCTACTCAAACAAATGGAGAAAGTTGAAAATGAACTAGGTTATTTCCCAAAAACTGAAGAATTAGCAAAATTACTTGATGTTACTGTAGAGCGCATTGAAAATGTTCTTCGATTCGCTTCAGAATTAACTTCTTTAAATTCACTTGAAAGCTTTGAACCCGAGGATTACTCAATAGGTTATGAAAGTAAAGTAATGGATAAAATCTATGTAGAAAATCTACTTAAAAACTCCGATTTATCCGAATTTGAAACTCAAGTGATCAATCTTATTATGGATGGTAACAATAACTCACAGATAGCAAAAAAATTAAATGTCTATCCAATGACAGTTAATCGTGCTTTAAACCGTATAAAGAATAAATTAGATAACAACTTTGAGTCAAAACGATTGTCCAAATATGAAAGTGAAATTGGACTAATTGCAGAAGAAGTGATCGAATTAAACTGCATAATGAATATAGAACAACTCAAAGATTTATTAGATGTATGTGGTTACACTATAAGCAAGTATAGCTCTCGGGTTTTATATTATATTCGTCAACAAGCTATAAGTCGCTTAGATCAAAACCTATCTGAATGCAATAATTGCTCGCAATAAAACTTAATTAAGAAAGTATATAACAGAAAATAACAGAAAATTCAAACCACAACACTCTTTAAAAATCATTTTAGTTATATATAAAAATAAGCAGATTCTTTAAAATAAAGAATCTGCTTATTTATTAAATTTCTTGAATCCACATACCATAGTTAGGAAGAGCTAATTTTAATTTATTAAATGTTTCATCAACCCATGATTTAGTATTAAAATCTCCTACGATAATTCGATAATTATCATTTCCTAAATTCTCCTCCCACAAACCATAACCAGGTAGAATTTCTTTTACTCTATTCATTGTGGAATCCTTCCACTCAGACGTATTAAAGTCACCAAGGTGGATACGATAAAACGTTTTGTTTTCCTCTTCTCCCAAGAACCATTTAAGAGATTTGTCACCATTCAAACGGTTAACATCACAATTCCCAATTCCAGACACATACCCACCTGTTGTATTGTCTGCATATTGCCATAAATCACAACTATATTTCGGCTTATTGCCGTAGCGTGGAACCCATAAAAAATCAGCTTTTACATTACTTAACCCATATTTTTCATACATATGGTGGCTTACATATAAACCAACCTTCCACCCTGCCGCTTTACATGTATCAATAAATGCTTGAGATGCTGCAGCTAATTTACTTGGTCCACAACTTGCGAGTGTATCATCTTCTACATCTAACACTAAGAATCTAGCATTTGGACTAACTCGTGCCATAAAATCTTTCGCTTCCACAATTGCATCATTAACACTCACATAACACCCGTAAGCATATGCTGCATGCGGGATCCCATATGCTTCTAATTTTTGCACATGCTGATTATACAATTTATCACGTTTCAATGAACCATATTGCACACGACAAATAGCAAGATCTAGATTTTTCGCCGCCACAGCCCAATTAATATTATCATTCCATTTTGAAATATCAACAATATATCCCATACTTTAATCCCATCCTTTTTTAACGTAAAATATCAAATTTTTTCAAAAATCCATTCGCATAATTTGCCCCTCTACTTGCCAATAATCCTGCAGATATCATGGATATATATTTTCCATATCCATTCAAGTCAAAGAAGTTTAAATTAAAAGCAAATGCTAAAGAAATACCTACCAAAATAGATAACAGATACGTGAAACGATCTTGAATGGTTCTATTAGGTATCATGTTTTTTAGAATCTCTGTAAGAGATTCTGTTAGAATTGCTAAAATCACTAACAATGCTCCATTCTCTAGCATTGACTGTAAAAGGTCATTCATTTTCTATTCCTCCAATTTAAAATAGTGCATACCAAGTTTGCATACCAACTACACCATCAATAGATAAGAAACTAGAATTACGCTGATACTCTTTAACCTTTTCTTCTGTTTCCTTACCAAATATGCCATCAACACTCACTTTTAACGTTCTTTGAATCGCCTCTATATCCCGTCCCTTATCGCCTTGTTTTATAGGCTTCCCTGGATATGGTCGAACAGGAGGAATTCTCATATACTCTTTTAGTTCTAAGTTGATGTAATTCTTGCCTAATTGAGGTGAACCTGGCTCGATTAAAATACTTTGTCCTTCATACAATGCATGGATGTCCAGTTCTGGATTTAATTTTTTTAAACAATCTGCTTTTATACCAAATTGTGTGGTTAAAGACTGAAGCGTATCAGTTGCACGTATTGTATATAACTTTCCATTTTTGACCGATACCTGTTTAGCTATCATATTGGTTTCCTTTGTACAACTTTCAAACTCGTCTACTACATCCATAATGAATTGATTAAAGCTTTTACCTACAAATTCTAGTCCTTTAGTGGGATCACTTCTCAGCTTAGAATCTAGTACATCATGCCCTATAATATCTCGGCGAGGATTTAGTCCAAACTTATAACAAATATAAGCATGCAGCCAAACATAGCGCTTATACGAATCTACCTTATCAATTTTCTCACCGTAGCATAATTCCACTCCGATGGCAGAATTATTAGCACATGTATCATATAATGCATTACTAGTATTAACATCATAAATTACATGAAAGGCATATTCTGGTTCATGTGTCACAGCAGGTATACACTCAATAATTTGTTTATCATCTACGAGAAAATGTACCGCAGTATTTGATTGATTCTGTGTACGTTGATAATAATCTACACTTTCTCTTGCTGTTAAGTTTGGATGCTCTATATCATGCGCAACAATAAATTGAACATAAATGCGATTACCAGGACGCTTGGTTGATCCTTCATCCAGATAATCCGTTTCAATTTCAAATTTTTTCTTAAATCCCGCATCAAGACCTCCTCATGCCTGAATAAAATGAAGAACATTAATCTCGTATTGCAACACTTGATTTGCATTATTATAAGGAGAATATTTTATGGTTTAACATTTACTTAGAATAATAAATATATTTAATATAAAAACAGATAGAGGTAGTCCTTGCCTTTGAAATAACTAATTATTCTGAATGCATTTCCCATGAGTCACCTTATTCTGTAATACTATTGCGTCTCCTTTGTACCTCTTCTTTTAATTCTCTATTCGCAGTGGTTAATTCATGCACTTGCGTTTCCAGACTCTCATTACGAGCCGTTAATTGTCTTACTTGTACTTCTAATTGAAGGTTCGCTTTTATTAATCTAGCAACCTCTAGAGTTAGTTCTTTCACCTGATTTTGATATGTTAACATCATATCTTTGAGTTCAATTCGAAACTGTCTTTCGTCATCAGATAAAGAATGACGGTTAGTACTGGTATCGATACTGGTGTTAAAAGTTGGTTTATTCTTAGAAGTTAAGTAACCAAAACCTCCTGTAATAAACATGCCTAATACAGAAGCAATTGCAGAAATTAAACTATCTTTCATTAACCGTCACCTACTTTCATCAGCTTAAGATAGAGACCTGCAGCCATAAGTGCCCAAACAAAATAACTTGTGCCTGTTGTAGCACTATCACTTAACCATAAGGAAACGGAAACAAATGTCCAAAATCCAATAGAAATTAACAATCCAATACTTCTAATAATCTTATTATCTGTAGCCACCCCATATAATAAGAAGAAAGATATAAATAAGCATTGCATGCCCCATAACTGTTCCGGCATAACTTGCTCCATAGTACTGTAAACAGAATTTTTAAATGTAGCAATGGGAGATGACAATAGAACTGCCCACCACAGTGCTATACTGATCAAACCAATTTCAACAAGATTGTATTTTCTCTGTTTAGGCATATATAATAGCCTCCTACTTTTAGAAATTCTCCCACCTTAGCCATAACTTAATGTGAATTATTACAAGGTAAAGAGATGTTGCACATGAAATACACTCAAAATTTTCATCTCCATATATTGTCAGAGATAAAACGTATTCCTATTTCATTTATCCTTATAACTTTAGGCAGCTATCACTTTCTATCATTGAGTCTTATCTAGCTTCTTACGTAAACAAGTTAAAACAATTTCAAGTCAGTATACATAAAACTAACTTTTTACATTGGATATATTTACGCTGTTAAAGAATTTGAGTAGAAAATGTATATATTCCCTCTAACATTACTCAAAAATAAAAAGGTTACACCTTTCTTAGAGAAACAATATCTACAATACAATACGTTAAGAAAAGGTACTTTAATTAAACCATTAAAAGTTCTTTAGACAATGAAAATTGGATCTTACAACAAAATCATAAGAATTTATATGATTCATATATTTATAAATTTATTATCTTATTCAATAGAAATTATAAGAATTTAATCATAAAAAATAGCCTACCCAGTGAAATGGTAGGCTACTTTTCTCTTTTACATTATATAGGCATATGGATATGCTGTTACGACCTCAATACTACTCTCTAAATTGCTAACGCGCTTAATTAAAGCTGTTACCGATATCTGTGATTCATCACTTTGTCTTACAAAGAAATTGTAAGCTTGTAAGTCACTTTTATCGGACTGTCTAACAGCTATTGTTCCAAGTTTATCATATGCAGCTGATCGTCTTACTGCAATTTTACTACTTAAATCTTCCTTATCACTCTGCCTTATAACAACCGTGGAATTTACACTGTAATGTTCAAATACTTCAACTAAACCAACAAGATTACTATTCGAAGACTGTCTAACGGTAGTTTCACCATTAAGTAAACTACCATCTGTTTGAGAATCACCCCATACTCGTACAGTAGCGTTCCCAAACAAATTAAAATGATCATAGCAAGCTATTTCACAAGCTAAATCTGCTAAGGCAATTTGTCTTGCGGCAATCTTGGAAGGTAAATCACTAACTTGTTTAGCTTGAATAAATCCATTTAATCCGATTTCAGCACTTCGTCTAATACTAATACTTGATTCTTGATTCTGGTTATCGCATATTCGAATAGCTATTGTTCCATCTAGTTGTCCGCCATCAAGCCAAGAGTCACCCCATACCCTTACTACAATAGAGTTTTCTAGTATCACTGCACCAGTTTGTCTTATTCTAATAGAAGAGGCTAAATCTCTATACCGTGGCTTACTAGCAGTAATGCTAGAGAACAAGTTAACCCAAGGCCTTACATACCCCTTAATCGGAAGCCTATCTTCAGTATTTTGTTTAACTCTTACATAACCTCTAAAATCTATATGACCTATAGCTCTTACAGTTAGTTCTGAATAGAAGTTTCCTGAATTTATTTCAAATATACTGTCTAAATCTGAGCTTCTTCTTACTCGCGCATTTAACATGGAAACCAGATTTTTTTGCGCATTAATAGGAATCGTAATAAACGATTGTAAATTACCTGAGTTTACTGTTACAATACCTGGAACATCATACATCATGCGTAGATTTATCGAAGAAGGAATTTCCTCCCACCCACCTAGCGGAATATGAATAGTCGCAGGAAGATTGTTCTCATTATTTTGTCTTGCAATTACATGGCCATTTAATAAAGATTTCTCCCAAACATTAATGTACGTTTTTAAATTAGGATTTCCTATGTTACCATAACCTTCTAAATCTACTCTATACTTAACGTACAGTTCAGAATGTTGATCCGTACATTCTTCAACCCTAATTCCAATTGTACTATCTAATTCAACTCGCTCTTTAACATCTAAACTACCAGGCAACTCAAAACTACGTGTGATTTCAAATTCCATGAGTAGATTATTTTGTAAGTCAGTATCATTAGACCATACTCTTATATCAAAATTAGAAATGAGATCATCCCTATAAAGAACATAAACACTAGAGACTTTATTATTTTCAGTAATACTCATAGTAGAGGCTATTTGCCCACCATTAACTATAGGGTTCCCCCATACACGAGCGGTAATATTAGTGCTCAAATCATTTCTATAAAGAACATAAATACTCGAACGTTTTTCTATTTCATTGGCACGAATATAACCATCAAGGTCAGATGCACCTATTGTTTTAATAGCTATTTTTGCAAGAATTTCACTAAAATCTTTTTGTCTAGATACAATACTACCTATAATTTGTGGATGGTTAATCCAAATTCGGGATTCTAACTCCCTAGGTTGATGAACATGTAAACTAGATGATAGATTACCAAATCCTTTATTATCTCTAACAAGAATGTTACCAATTAAATCTTTTACCTTATTCTGAATAATTTTGATTTCTGCTGAAATATACGCATGATCATCAGAATATATCTGCATGTCATAGTATGTAACTTCTAACTCTGGTCTTCGCTCGATTGCTTCTTTTGTATAAAATCCTCTAGATAAATTTTCGGACTCTTCTACTGCCCGCACTAAGAAACCAAGGTTAGGTTTTTCATATATATGCCACTGCTTAACTAACTGCGTCACATCAAACTCTACGTATCCAGCTGCTCCACCTATTACTCTAGTTACAGAAAATCCATCTATTGCAGCTTGAGGTTGGTTAGCCCATGTTACACCTGTTTCATTCCATTGACTATTACTTTCAATGACCTGGACAGACTGAGAACCTTGTCCTCTCCCATCATAATACAGTCGTAAAATAGCTTTACCTATCTCAGTATTTACTGTAGGTATTGTTGAAATATCAAATCCAACAAGGGAACGATATTTCTCAGGAAACGGTGATCCAGTCCTACCTATATACATCTGTGTTTCTGAACCATAGTTTAATTTCGGGAAAAATTCACGAACAAATGCATCCTTATTCGAATACAGTTTCATATTAAACTTTGGCCTTTCCATCATGCCATAACTAGCCCTTAATACGAATGGCTTAGAAACAAACAATTTACATTGTAAATTTTCAGTTACTCTAATCGATAACTCAGATGATAACCACTCAAAATAAATAGGCGCTATTTCATAGGTAGCCATCATACTGTTTTTCAAATTAATGAACATGTCTCCATATAATTCATTCCACTCTTTAATCCCTAAATCCATAGGTAAATCTGCTATAAAGATTGGAGAAATTTCATAACTGGCAGACATTATTCCTTTTACAGCTACCGTTAAGGTACCATCGAGCTCTGAAAGACTAGTAATAGTAATTTTTGAAACTAAATCATCTATAATAATCCCAGACATACCATACTGTGCTCTCATGGATGAACGGGTCGTCACGTTAATGGTAGAGAGAAGTTCCTGTACAGCTCTTACAGTAAGATTTGCAGGGAAATCTCTAATGGTAATACCATCTATTCCATAGGTTACTCTTAGATATGAATTAGTAGAAATTTGTATACTTGATTCCAAGTTATTCGTACCCATTACAAAAATCTCGGAATAAAGATCACTATAATACGAAGGCTCAGTAAAATATGTAGCCCTTACTAATCTATCTACATTTATATTAACTCCAATATTGGAAGGTAAATCTTTAAAATATGTTACAGAAATGGCACCTTTAAAATCATAATATGAAGCTTTGTCCGTTTCATACTTAGCAGACAAATGAATTTCTTTCATATTCACTATAATGTTTGATTTTAAATGTGCAGAATACGTCAATACATTTACTTCAGAAAGTAAACTTGAAATATATTGTTTATCAATCTCATAATGACCTACTAATTTGGCATAAGGGTTAATAGATATATTTGAAAATAGATTATTATGTGTATATACTCTAATTTCTGATTTTAAATCGCTAGATCCATAACCCTCCATATTATATTCAGAACGCATATAACTGATAGGATTGATATTTAATATACATCTTAAATCTTTTTGGAAATGTGTAACACTAATTGTAGCAACTAAATCTTCTTCTCCAAATTTATCAATCTCATAGTTAGCGGCTATTCTAATACTTGGATTAATTATAATAGAACTTATCATATCTTCAGGTTTCATAATATCTATGAAGCCTTTTAAATTTTGACTATCTACTTTGGCTGTCTCATATTTCGCTATTGCTCGCGACATTATGCTTACATTTAAGGTAGCTTCTATCTCATCACGCCATAATACTAATCCCTTAGAAGATAGTTCACTTTTATTGTCGGTAATAAGAAAACCTGCATTGTAACTATTTGTTACCTCATCCCAACTAAGTGCCCTTTGATATATTCTAAAAGTTGCTATATTCCCTTCAAAATGACTATTATTTACTGTTGATGATTTACCTAATACTAATGGGGCTGTTGTATTAACATATTCCCCAAATACAGGTAAGCTAAAACCCTGCGGAGCTGCATTGATCATACCCCATAAGCGTTCCCCATCATACAGTAAAGTTACGTGTTGCCAAGCCTTTACGTTAACTTCGGCAAAAACAAAAGACATTTTCTTTGTTTCTGTCGTTATTTGCACCCGAATTTCACGAGTATCTAAGTCAAAATAAAGTGAAAACCCTCGTTCACTCCCCGCACCATAAGATGCAATATAACCTGACTTAACTGGTTTGATCCAAGTTTCAAGAGTAAAACCTGAGTCTGTTGGCAGTAATTCCAA
The DNA here is from genome assembly GCF_022663795.1 of Bacillus cereus group sp. BfR-BA-01349. Classification (NCBI taxonomy): domain Bacteria; kingdom Bacillati; phylum Bacillota; class Bacilli; order Caryophanales; family Bacillaceae; genus Bacillus; species Bacillus cereus group sp. BfR-BA-01349. Next base: position 22,363 of record NZ_JAKUGE010000016.1, on the reverse strand, counting down.
ATGATTAGGGATGACCACGTGATTGTTAAGGCCGTTAAAGTAAAGTGAATAAGGATCCGTAGGTATATTCATACCTGTCCAAGTCTTATCTTGCGAGAAGTTAAAACTTATCAAACTTCCGTTATGCCCTTTTCTTGCTAAATCAAACCAAGAATTAACAGGGATTGTATTTACACCCTGTGAGTAACCTTGGTTAGCTAACGCAGAGTGTAAATGTAAAGTCAGTCCCTTTAACGGATATGCCATTCTAATCACATCCAATCCCATTGTATTGAGATGAAAAGCTCATTAAGCAGGACTTGCTTTTGCCTTCATATCAAATGTACCACCCTCTGTAACTGTAACTTCTGATAGGAACCTAATATAAAACTGTCTAGCATCTCCAATAGGTATAGTTCCAGAGAAAGGTATTGCATCTACAGGTACAAAAGGATTGTTTGATAAACTTAATTGGACTGTAATTCCTGGTTTAACTGTAGGTGGATCGACCCAAACTTTCATATCCTTAACAGGGAAATCAGCATTATTCTGTAACCATACTGGATAAGCCTCAGAGGTACTACCAGCTACCAATGTTCCATACTCTAAATATCGTAAAATATTACCTGCTTCATCAGTATAGTACAGGCCTATTTCATTTCTAAAACCTAAAATCGGAAGTTTTGGTGGGATGTGTTTTATTAATACGGGATCTCCATCTCGATTTTTTCATCGAATGCCCAAATATTCACAAAGTCATAGGCACCGTAAGTGGAGGGATGTCGAATTTCTGGTGTATATTTTGCAACAAGCGAATTATAACCATTCCCTTTAACTTTATCTCTATTATAAAAGCTATTATCTATTATCCAACTTGAAATGAAGTATGATGGGTTTGGAGTTTCTCCTCGTTGATTATAATCATATGTCCAGTAATTTAAAGTTGATGCTGAAGCACGGCCTGTAATTACAATTTTAGAAAGTATTACACCCCAAACTCCATCATGGCTGCTTGTCTCATGATTATAGTAGTTAAACTTTCTGCAATGAAGACCACCTATAACACCAGAAGAGTTAGACGCATTGCTCATGTCTGCATGAACTATGCAATCATGTATATTAATCTTTTGATTACCTCTATCATTAAAAGCCACATAGGGAATATTACCAACAATTCCCCCCATATATCCATTAACTTGATCAAAAATACCAGATACAGTACAATTAGATATAATAGCTCTTTTATTTGTACAGCCAACAATACCTCCAAAGTACCCACTTTGTTGTTGCATAGGTGCATCAAAAAGGCAGTTTTCAATAATGGCATCGTTACCCATTATGCCTACCATTCCTCCAGACCCGTTCATGTTTCCATGATTAGCAAAGACTTTATATTGAAATGTGTTAAACATCTTTACACTTACGTTAATAAGTTTAGCTACGTCTGTTTCACCTGCTATTGACCCCGCAACAATACCTGAATAATTTCCTACTTCCATGTCAACATCAATTATTGTGAGATTTTTAACAACTGAATTTGTTGATAATACACGGAACAACCCACTATAAGCCTCTGTACGTCTTCGCATATAAAGGCCACCTATAGCCTTATTATTCCCATCAAACGTTCCTCCGAATGTATTAGCCCACCAACCACCGTTATTGTTAGTCATGCCTGATCCAATAGGAAGCCAACCAACTCCTGATTTAGGATAGTTCATTATAATATCGTTTTCCATACGAAAATGTTTATCCGCAAAGTGACGAACTTGTTCTAAATCAAAGAGATTGTAAATAAGGAAAGGATCTGTTTGAGTTCCTTTTCCTTTTTTATATTTAATAAACTTACGGTTCTCAGGGTATCCCTTATTAACTTTGTAATCTTCAATGTGCCAAAAATTCTCATAATCAAAAGAATATGAAGCCGCTTTTTTCATTTCTGATTCATTTAATGCCGTTCCCCCACCTTTAGCTATCCCACTTTGTTTGGTAAGGTTGTAGTAGCAATCGGATACACTTCCTGAACCTATAAAACCCACAAACCCTCCATGATTCGAAGCGTTTTTAGCAACAGTTAAATCAGTAACAGAACCTGTTGAGAAACACTTAGAGACAGATCCACCAGTAACACTTCCTACAAAACCACCACAGTTATTACCTGTAGACATAACGTCCGCATGACTATAACATCTTAAAATTTTCCCTGCGTTTTGGTATCCAACTAATCCTCCTGTATGTCCGGCAGAACTCCCATCATTTTTAACTGTTCCTGAAATTACTGCACAATCTTCAACATCTCCATCAGACTTTCCTACCAAAGCCCCTACCATAGAACCGTTAGCTACAATGTTTACGTTAACTAATCGAACACGTTTAATAGTTCCACTTAATTGTGTCCCAAATAGTCCAACATTAGAAGTAGTATTTTTAATATATAAATCTTTAATATCATAACCAGCACCATCATAGTAACCTTTAAAATTATCAATTGATGTAAAACCTGAACCGGTTTGATAACTAGTCATAATAATATCCTTCGTTTGCGTGTAGTAAGCACCTAAATTACTTCGGACATCCTGCAAATCTTTTTCATCCTCAACTAAATAAGGACTAGACTGCGTACCTCCCCCACCAGAGAAATGGTCAACGTATATGTAAGTTTTACCCTTTTCTTTCACATAATATGGCTTTCCCTGTTTTTTTTCTGTTTTTGGTTCGATAAAGACAATCGAAGGATTTCCATCTTTATCCGGATCAGTAGCAATAAATACTTTGTCGTAATCATCTTGAGGTAAAATAATAACACCACTTGTTTCAGATGCCCCGTCTACCCAAGTAAATTCCCTCGGCAAATCTATACCTGCTTCAGAAATTAAATTAGATAAATCACGAACTCTTTCACGACTCCGTACAGAAATACCTGTTGGATCATCTGTGTCTAAAATTATTTCACTGTCCAGATGAACTTCTTGAAATGTTGAATATATTAGACTTAAATCTTCATCACTTACTACACTTTCAATATCACACCATTCGTTTTCTACTAAGATTTGAACTGGTATATTAAATGTTTTTAAGTGAACTTTCTTATCTATAACTTCTATTGTGTAGTTTCGAATCGTTTCAGTATCTTTTACTACACTCCCATCCATGTTATAAGATGTACCATAAAGGGTATTTAGAAGTTGTTCTCTTGTTAACTTTATTGAATGATCCAATTCAATTCACCACCTATATTAGGTTCAAGAGGCGCTTTAGTTTCAAAAGCTACTCGTCCATTTTTTACTATAATCACTTTTCCATCTAATTTCTGATCAGCTACTATTCGTAAATTAATCATGGCAGGTTGGTTAAGTGGAAGTTTTACAATGGGTTTAAAATGAAAGTTAATACCCTCTACATTAATATTCGTTTTATAACCCAAGCTGTAATGAGTGATGCGGTTCGATAGCATTCCATTTCCCTGAAAACCAGCCACAAGTCCTGATGCTTCTGCATCTTTAAATGTGATAATATCGTTAATGTCATACTTAAAATCGCCATTTAAAGGTATAGTTTTTCCATCAAACTCATAAAAGAACTGAATGCGATGACCTGCTATACTGAAAATACCATCACGTTCAAAATAAATTTTATTACCATGACCAATTAATCCGAATCGGAAAAGCTTATTTCTATCAATCTTATAAAAGCTATTCTCTTCTTTTGTATTAAAATCAAATTCTGGGAGATGAGTACCGTCAGGATACTCAGCCACCCAGATAAAATCCTGTGCCACAGGAGAATGTGTATATTTATCATTTTGTAAAATCAATTTGCTTCCCCCTACCTCATTGCATTGAAGTAACTAATTTTTATACGTACTGGTATGCAACACGTGTTAAGAATGCTACGTTTCCTGCTGTCGCGTTACCTGGAACATTGGCACGAAGAATAACTTCTGCATAGTTTCCTTTTGCATTCGTTTTACTACCATCATTTTTAACACCTAAAATTTCATTTGCATTTGGAGAAAACGTACCATCCGTATTCGTTGAATTTCCTCCCGCCTGAATTGGATGAGTAGAATTACCTCCAATAGGTGTACGACCCGTTTCGCCTGCGGATGCAACAGTCACCTCGACCCATTTATTTGTTACTAACTCACCCGTATTACCACCTGCACTATCTTTTGTCGTAATAGTACAGTTTGTCATAGTGGATAAATCTGTTGTTCCCGCAAAGTTATTCCAAATTAATACTCCAAAATCAGAGGAAGGTGTTCCTGCATCAATGGTCCCAATATTCCAAGACGGTACAGCTCCTGAGTTGTCTTGTTTTCTCCAATTCACTTGTGGTGCTGGCATATAAATGACCTCCTAATTTTTATTTACACTTTAATTATCGCTACATCTCTTTATAAAGTTGTGATGAATTATTTATTATTCTTCGAGAGCTAATTCAACTACCAACTCTACAGTAATATCCTTTACGCCCTTACCTACCTCTTTGATATTGATTCTAAAGTGATCATCACGATTAACAGCTAGTTGTGACGGTTTAAAAGAATATGGTGTAGAGGACGTACGATTAGATTTGCTCTTTCCATCAATAACAAGTTCATCAGCACGAATGCTATGCCAAATAGGTGTTGTATCATATGAACTTTGACTGCATCTTTCAATGTCGATACACGTCTTTGATTCTCCCATTGTGCCGCACGTTACATACGCATCAATTAACTCTCCCTCATAAGGGAAACGTAATTCTGTACGAACAATACCTACTTGTACAATAGATGGCACAACAAATACCATCACTTTATCGTCAAGCTTCCGTATACGCCTGTTATTGAGATGTGCTCTATTGTAAGCAATAAAATCCATAAATTTATCCTCCTTATAAATCGAGGTATGCACTGTCATTATAAGAACTTTCCATTGGAAATTAACAAAGGGATAGACTTAGCTATCCCCTCGTACCGTTGTCTTTAATAGTCTTCTAGTTGCAGGATCATATGAAAATTCCCTTGTAACTTGTTGAGATAGACTTCCAAGACCATCTGTATAATATACAGTCTCTGTTTTCAATTCACCCTTGACCATAGGTGCCTCGTTCTCATAATACGTAAACTCTCGAATAATAGTATGATCTCCCGTGATAATTTCACGAATAATTTGACCTCTTTCATTATATTCATAGTCTATATCTACACTTGAATTTCCACCGTACACCAATTCTAACTGGCGTTGTATTTCATCTAAACGTGCATCTAATGAAATATGAGGCTTATCACTCTCTCTGAATTGCCGAGCATCATATACTTCCTTTTGTAATTCATAAAACTGCGTTCCACTAATAGTAGCTTGCCCCCTACTACAATATTGGTTTTTATAGACTTCTATGTACACCTCATCACCAATTTGTAGCTGTATAGGACGCTCTTCATTTTTTGAACCTACACCTAAATGGATGTGATAATCATCCAGCTCAATATAATCAACTCCGCTTAGTAAACGCCGGCCATTATAATACACTTTTAATAACCCTTTATTTGGTTCATAAGTATGACCAACTGGTAAAATAGGATTTGATGTACCATATGTTTTCACGAAATCCTGATCAACAAGGTGTAATATTTCATCCCAATCTTTTGTGATAGGACTATATCTATGAAGCTTCATTCTTGTTCCCATTTAGCCACCCCTTATTCGTTTCTTATTTCCAAGAAGAAGTGTGAAGGTCTCATCTGTTGTTTTATTTTTTCAGGATCGGTTGTATCGACCCTAGCAATTCTCACCCAAAAATCCTTTGATTCTCCTTCATGTAACGTTCCGATACGTATTGTTGTATCTTCATATTGATTGGGAGTACCGTTGTTGTCTGTAGCAAGATCACACCATTCCCAGCCAAACTCTTTTTTATAAACAGCAATCTGAATTTCAATATTCTCCGCTACATTTCCCGAAGTATCGTTTAAGACAGTCAATTTTTGTTCAATTATGTCACTTTTCAGCGCACCTAAATGTGTAGCTTTTGTTTCACTTAACTCTTGGCCTTTCCATTTGACTTTTAAGTTTGTACCTCTTAAAAACAAATCTCCGCCGTACATTTCAGCGTATTCTTTTTGTTCATCTATTAAAACATACTCACCAGTCTCACTCTTATCGTAAACTCTAATTTTCCCCTTAAAAGGAATGGTAGGTAATTCAACCTCTATACCTGAATATCCATCTGGAACTATTTGAGTAGTTACAACATTTCTTTCATAATCAATTAACTCAACTTTATAAAAGCTATTTAAATTACCAACACTAATATTGGTACCCTTACACAAGATGACCCTTTCTATAATAAGGGGGGTATACCCATCTCTAGGTATACCTTTTAATACAACTCCAGCCATAGCTGGATCGATACAAATTGTTGAGTCAAATAGCTCCCACGCATTTCCTCGCTCTGCAAAAAAGGTCCACAGATTTTGTTTTTTTACTGTTCTCCAAATATTATAGGTATTCTCATGAATGCTATCTTCACTTTCCAAAAACTCAACTTTCTCAAGAGCATTCTTCCAAATAACGAGACCACCTTCATCTCCCAAATATTTTGGTGTATAGTTCGAATGCACTTGTAGTAACAATTCATCTTCATTTTGAGGAAGAGAAAAAAGAGCATTTGTACTTCTATCAGTAGAGTTGTGTTTAAGTACTAATTGTTTATCAGAATCACTGTACGTATAAGAGTCAGTAGGGGATATGATCCAACGTGAATCAAGTGTTTCAAAATTATCGTCAAAAATAAGTCCAGTCTGAACCCTATGAATGCTCAATAGTAACTTCCTCCTATCGCGTCTTCTTGATATTCCAACCATTCCATGCAGGGAATGGTTTACCCATAATGAGCCATACTTTATCCTTTTCTTTTTCATCCCATGGCTTATCTGGTTCAGGTAATCCTATACCTGTATCATCTTCATCAATTACATTCATTTCATGCTGTCTTTCAATATTTAAATCCACTTCATTTTCTATAGAAATTATATTTGAATTCGAATGCATTCCCTCATCAATTTCATCAATAAATCCATAATTCCCCTTATTAATATTTAACAATTTTTCATCTTCTATAGACATTGTATTTGATATTAATTTTTTCGTTGTAGTTTCACTATCTATTGTGATATTTGAAGCAGAATTAATGTTTATCTGTTCTTCTTCATCCAGTATCATTATAGTTTCATTACTTGAACTTCCCTCTTCTTCTTGGAAAATCCTTATTTTCTTCTTATTTACCTGTTCTGTTTGCATTTCATCTTCTATTGTCATTTTTCTATTTTTACGTAATATTGTTTTATCAAATTGTTCTTGGATAACATCTAAGAATACATTACATTCTGCTAAGGTACTTTCTTCCACCTCTGTATCTACATGAATTCCCGAAATTGCCATTTGATTATTGTTTATAATTGAATCTGTTTCTTGACTATTACTCGCAAATCATAGTGATTTATAGTAGTTTCGAAATTACTTTCTGAACCTGCAAACTCTATTTCTTCTAATGTTGTTTCTCTATCATTACCACTATTTACGAATTCAATTGTTGCAATATCCACTTCATTTGATGCATGGTGATCTGCTAAATTCGCATCTATAACTACAGTGTCTATAGTTGCACCCATTTCACCTTTAATAGTAGGATCAATAATTGACTCATAAGTATCCCCCAAACTCATAAGAGCCCCATCAGTAACTACAACTCCAATTTCATTTGTTTGATTACCTGAAACTGTATCTTCAATGGTAGCATCCTTTTCTTTCCCTACATTGGTTAGAACTTGATTGTTCATTTCAATATCAAATATGTTAAACAGATGAGCTAAATGTTTTTTTCTACTGCAACGTGGATTTCACTTCCACTTAATGCGCTTTCTACATCTTGTATCATTGTTTCATATTCTTTATGAATAATTAATGGTTCTACCTCTTCTATTAACGTTTCATAAGTCTCTCCTACTATACCTTCTGATACATAATCCAATAGAATACCATTGTCTTTTTCAGCCATATTTGACATTGTATTTTCCTTATAGACAACACTATCAATTATCCCATCAGATTTTGCTGTACTTAGATTAATGAGGTAATTTTCCTCTTCACGAAGATTTTGAAATGCTCTATCGTCACTTTGCATATACACTTCTAGCGTATCTTCCACATTCATATCTAGTAATTTATCGACGTGTAATTCTTCTTTGCGTTCAATTTGGTCTGCTATTTCACCATTTTGCACATACGTTTCTAGTGTTTTTTCAAGATTCATGCTTAGCGGTTTATCGACATGCAGTTCTTCTTCACGTTGTAATTGGTCTAATCTATCCATACTTTGCACATGCATTTCTAACGTTTCTTCCAGATTCATGCCTAACAATTTCTCTACTGTTGTTTCTTCTTCGCTTTCGATTTGTTCTGCTATCTCACCACTTTGCACATACGTTTCTAGTGTTTTCTCCAAATTCATACTTAGTGGTTTATCGACATGTAGTTCTTCTTCACATTGTAATTGATCCAATCTATCCATACTTTGCACATGCATTTCTAGCGTTTCTTCCAGATTCATGCCTAACAGTTTTTCTACAGCTGTTTCTTCTTCGTATTCAATTTGTTCTGCTATCTCATCACTTTGCGCATACGTTTCTAACGTTTTTTCAAAATTAGTGCTTAGTAGCTTCTCGACATGTAGTTCTTCTTCGTTCATTCGTTTTGCTTTATTAATATTTTGTGCATACGTCTCTAGCGTTTCTTTTCTAATTTCATTTTGTTCTGCCATATTACCGCTTTGCACATACGTTTCTAATATCTTTTCATGCTTCGAACTAACTAACTTCTCAATATATACCTGTTCTTTATGATCAGTTTGATTCGCTCTACTACTATCTAATAAATACAAGTCTCTTGTATTATCTAGAACAGCATCAATTAGATATATTTCATTGAGCTCTTCTTCTCGTTCTGCAAGCGCTGCTGAATCGTTATTTTGAATATAGGTTTCAACTATATTTTCTAATTCCAATCCAATTAGATTATCAACATGAGCTTTTTCTTCTCTCTGTATATCATCTGCTATCATGTTGGTTGATACATCAGTATTCAATACCTTTTCACTTTTAGCATCTAAAAAATTCACTAAATTTATTTCTTCTTCTTGTTTCAATTGATTTACTACATTACTATCTTGAATATAAGATTCAAATATCTTTTCAAGTTTTGAATTGATTAGTGTGTCTTGCTGAATTTCCATGTTCTTTTCGGGTTTATTTACTACACTTTGTTCTTCTACATAAAGTTCTAAATTCTTCTCTATCTCCCCAAAATCTCCATAGTCATTCGAAATATCAACTACGATTTCTCTTTGATTACTTAAGGTAGTTGTTGAAATAAATGTGTCAAATTCTTTATCTAGATGATACTTAATTTCATTTTCTATAGTTATCTCATAATCAGCTACACTATTTTTAACAGAAATATTTTGTTCAATTTTTGTTTCATTTGTTTTTTTCTTTTCACTCTTTTTTACTACATGTGTAACCACTACATCTTCACATTGTTCCAACACACTTGAAGAAAAACCATCTATTTTAGCGTCCTTTAATAAAGAGTGAGTTTGCATTGTATTTAACTCGTTAAGTTCAACATCTATCATATCCTCATTGCTAAAGGCCTGTTCTGTAGCTATTAATTCCCCTTTAAAAGCAAAACGATTAGCACCATTCTCTAAATTATTCAAATGGCCATTTTGAATCTGGAATGTTTCACCGGAATTTATAACAATCTTTTCACCAACTTGGTAATTTCTATCTCCACTAAGTAGATTTAACTTTTCTGCTTCACGAATAAATTCTGTGCTATCCAATAAAGTAGTAACATTCGCTTGATAATGACTACTAAAATTACTATTTAATACTGAATCTTCAAATCCATACTTAAATGATTTGCTTTGTGTTTTTTCCATATCCAGTGACTCAGAACCAGAATGGTAAACCTGACCTAATTCGAATCCTGATAAATTATTTTGAACATTTTTATACTTATCTGCAATGATAAATTTCTCACTATTCTTCGTATACTGATAAGATTTACTATCTTCCATTCTATGAATTAGCTGTTTTACAGACTTGAAAGAGGTACTACCAATGTACTGACTAAAATCATTCAAAGTATAATTCACATTTGCCCTTGGTACTGTCATTGAATCTACTCTTCCGTCTGAAATATTCTTACCTGCACCTAAACCCTGAATAATTACATCATGTACGTTTCGTGTTTCATCTAATGAAGCTTTCTGATTCATTAATCTATAGACTTCACTCGCTTCACTTAATGTAGCTATATGAGACACACCCTCGTAAATTTTAGGTTCAATATACGCCTCATATACATCAAACGGGACTAATCCATATAAATGATAATTCCCTCTACTATCCTGAGAAACGTTTCCTTCTAATGCAATTAAAGATCCTGTTTCAGTATTTGCAACCTTACTTGATAACAGCTTATTTCCATTACTCATTTCATGCTTTTGTAGAAAACCTAAAATTCCTTTATAGGATTCACCTATATCTCCTAAATTCAGAACGCCTTGAATTGGTGTATCTTTTCCTTTTAATATTCCTTCATCAGGATAACTTGTAAAAATAACTTTAAAGTTCTCAATTTTATTGGGCTCTTTCCCAAATTCACTTAATTTGTTCCCCTTATCCAATTGGCTATAGAGAGCATCCAAAACCACTTTTAAAAAATTGGCTTTTGCTATTTCTACAACTTTCTCGCCATATTGTAAGGTTAGCAATCTTTCTTCCGTATTAATTTGCCCACTTTTAAATAATACATCTGCTAATTCTTTTACTTGATTATGACCAAAACTCGGTAATAACTCGAGTAGTTCTAAACTAATATTTTCTCCAATTAACTCTTTCAAAAAGCCGAAATCATAAGAATTCCTTTCACTATAAACCCTCTTATTACTACTTTTATATTCAAATGGAGTTTCTGTATGAATCATCGACTTTTTACTAGATTTCAAGTCATATTTGTTTAGTTTCTTAACTAGATTTGTATTAATTTGACTAATAACTTCTCCAAAATAAGCGTAAAAATCCTTATTCTCTGTTATTTCTATTAAATCCCCTTGTCGTGCACTTTTATCCCCTCTAGTTAATGCTTCTCCTACCTCCGCTATATAAATAAGACTACCTTTTTCTAAATTTAAATTGGAGCCTTCAAATATAGTTTTGTAATCAGCTAATACAGAGTGCATCGCACCAGCCGCTCGTTTCACTTTTGTACCCATTTTCATATCATCTAAAGCTAACGCACTATACCTATTCCAAGGATCAAAAGCCAATGGGACAACATCTAGATTAGGTACATTTTGATGACGATTGAACCTGAATACATATCCCTTTTTATTATAAAAAAGGGTAGTGAAACTGAGTAAATAATGCTTACTGTTACTCATTTTCCACCACCCACCTTTCGACAAAGTAAGACTTGCACCGTAGTATTCGGTACAAGTCATGACTTAGTTGCGGTTATTATAAATTTTCTTTTAAGAAACCAAGTCCAATAGGAGCATATGGAGTCATGTTCGCTAAACGGAAAGGTGTTCTAGGTGTATCTGCTAAAGTGTAACGATATGTTTGGGCGTAATTATAAGAAACAATCACTTCTACGCGATCTTTTGGAGCATCACCCAAAATTAATCGTTTGGTAGAACCATCTACTGTAAATTTCCCAGCAGCTGGAGGTGTATCTGCTTTATATTCAACATAATTCGCTTTAGTTAACGTATTACATCCAGTTGAACTTACTAAGCGAACTTCAAATTCATCATCGATTGTAGGTCTATGGAATAAATGAAACTCTTTGATTGCTCCATCTCCTGTACCTACTTGCTCGTTTTCAGATCGTTCTTTTACTTCTAGTTCATCTAATTGTGAGATATTTTTTGGATGAATTGCATAAACTTCATCTAGTCTACCCACATAACCATCAGAAGGATGAACAATATACATTGGCGAAATGTGATATTTATTAGAATATACAGACGGATTAAAACGAGACTCATGGCTTGGATCTACGTCAGCATCATGAGTAATAAATGCTAAGTAATGTTTTTGATACATTGCCCCGCCAACAGTTCGCTGTACAAGTACAGAACTATTACCATTAGATGTATTTACACCATAGTCAACTACACTACGTCCTAATTTCATGCCCGCTTTATATTGAATCTCATCATCAGAACGAGCTCCACCAATAATTACATTATTCATTCGAGGAGTCTTACCAATTGTCGATAGACGTCCAATATATAATGGTGCAAAGAACGTACTTTCAGGATCCGGCGCAGGATCTAAACGGAAGTAAGAAACGATACGGTCCTTTGTAATATTTCCCCAATAATAAACTTGAGAATCTCGTCCCCATCCTAAACCGATATCATTTTGCGGAATAAACGATACGGCTGTTGGTAATGAAGGATAAACAAAGCGAACTGCATCATAAGCGGCCCCCATAAGTTCTGTTGGAACTTGCGGATTAAACTTATTTACTTCAATATCTCCATAACTACCGTTTGCATCTTTTACATATTCTAATTCATAGTCAGCGAATAATGCTAACGGCTCAGTTCCTCCTGAAACCGTTACTGTACCGGCCTCATGGTCCACAGTATAATCAGCGGAATCAAGGGGTACTATTCCAGTTAATTTATCATAGAACTTATATGAATTCTCGCGGATACGTTGGTTCCCTTTCTTCATTTTAAAGCTAAATACTCCACCTTTTTTGTCTTCTAGCTCAGCCAAGTCAGGGCGTTCAGAACGTAAAATAAATCGAGTAGGGATAAATCCTTCAAACGTAAAGAACCATAAGCGTTTTACTAGATCTGGAGCATTATCTGTAAGCGAGTATGTAGAAAGAACCTTACCTACTTGACTATCATTGAATGTTACAGTCCCTTTCTCTCCATCTATTAAATACTTTGTTGTAGCTTGGTCAATCATTGAACCATCTTCACGATATAAAATTACACTAGAAGGAATAACTGGTTTAACCATAAATTCAAATACTGTCTTTGTTTTTTTGGCCCCACTGGGAGTTACATCCTTCATTTCACCTAAAAATGTATCTTTTGAAATTACAGGTTCCTCTCCAAGCTTTCTCACATTTCCACCATAACCTGTGGTGAATCCAAAGTAGCGATGTTGTTTATCGCTACCTTTCGATTCAAATAGAAAAGTTTCAGCAAAAGTTTTTCGGTATGAATCCTTCTTTCCATTTGCATCTGTTAAAGGCGATACCGCACGGTATTTCCCTAAAGTACTCCATCCTCCCGCATTAAACAACTTCTCTAAATCTAAAGGTAGAAGTTGCACGGACAAATCTACATCGAAAAATCCATCTGTATTAATTAATGACATATTGGTCACCCCTTCTATATTTATTAAGAAACCTCTATAGGTGTTGCAGTAATACCTACAGATTCGTTACCGGCTGAATCCACCGTAGTAATTTTGATCTCAGGTTTAAATCCTGTGTTTAATCCCATTAATCTGTAATAAGTTGTTCCAGTAATTCCAGTAGCATAGATCTTACCATCTAAGTAGATATTGACATGCTTTAAATCCTTATCTGTAGGAAGTTCAAATTCTACATCAATAGTCTGTGATATTGGACTTAATACTTTAGTAATCTTCACTTCTCCTGGAGGAGTTTTATCATTCTTAATGTCGTGAGGAACTTCATTTGGATTAAAGTCCTCAGAATAAATCCCCAAACCTACAGGACGGAAAGGTGTAACAGGTAGCTTCGTTAGAGGAGATACCGCACCTATACTATGTGGTTTATACATTTCATAAACTTTTTCCGGACAGTTTTGTTTTGCAACACGTAAGTTCGTTGCACTCATTCCTTGTGAGTTAAAACCAATTGCTTTATCTAAATACCCCCTCACACCCTCTTCAGGATGAACTACATAAATTCGAGAGGAGTGTACTTTATCTGAGTATCGGGAAGTATTAAATTGATATTTATAATTGTTAGTTTTTTCAACAGGATTATATGCTCTCGGATATTTCTTACCAATTTCATCTACTCTATTTGGTGGTAGCTGGTTCGAAGGTGCGTTCCATGAGAGATAGTGAGCCTGATAACGTGCACCAAATCTTGAACGGGAAACCATTACAGAATCTACACCATTTGAAGAATGATGTGGATACAATTTAAGTAAAGGATAAATTGTTTCGCCAACAGTTGCGCCAGAATCATCAAAATCAAATAAAGATACTACATCTTCATTCTTCACTCGTTTGCTAGCGTTGTTAGTCGATAGACGAGCAATTGTCGCACCTGTGTCCCAATAAGGTGCACGCATGAATGTTCCTAGTTGCGCACGTTCAACAGTTAAATAGTTACCTTTTTTCTCAATTAGTTTAACTACCTCTGTACCATTAATCGTTAACAACGCTGGTGCCTCAGGTAATTTCGTTGCATCATTGACATAAAGGATTGTATCTCCAGGCATAATTTTCCGCCAAGAAAATGTAGTTTCTTTTCTAGTTGAATCCACACGCTTTACAGGTGGAATAGTTCCTGAAAATAATGCATAGCCTTCATCTTTATCTCCATCTAAAGAATTTACTTTACCGAAATATAGCGGTATAGTCGGAACCAAATTCTTCTCCCAAACAGGGGCTGTATCAGCTTGAAGAACTAGGAAAAATGTTGTGCTATCAATATGACCTTTGACACGAACTTCTGAATCTGTCCACCAGTTCGTATGCCATAAAGGATCGTTTATATGCTCTAAAAATTCAGCGCGCAATGTAGTCTTAACAATTGGTGACTGCATTACACGAGGATCAGCTTTTTCAATTACCGCTTCTTGCATATCAGTATCCCAACGTGTTTCTAACACTTCAATATCTAGTGCTGAACGTATTACATGGAAAGGAGAAGCTGATAATAATTTTTCTTCATAAATTAAGTCTTCTGGATCGTAGTCTCTATCTTCTACATGGTAGTTTCCTTCAAAATACTCATACCACCACTTAGACCAGTCATCTCTATCCCTATCTCTGTCTTGCTCAAAGGATGTACCACCCATACCTGGCATAGTAACGATAGAAACAATACCATCTTCTTTAACAAGATTAGAGTTTGGTAACTTCTCTAACATATAGAAATACAAGTTTGTTCTTGTTGTATTATCTACATACTTTTGTTTAATCCATTCATCCCAAGTAGGCTTCATTTTAAAGTTAGGATCATTAGGATCGGTATCATCGTGAGGTCTACGAATAGGCTGTTTTTTTTCATACTTGTACTTAAGAGGGAATTGGCTAATTGTCGCAAAACCTAGCAATTTTCCATCTGCATTTCTAAAAATGGTATGTCTTGCAATTGCATAATTGACTTGATCCGTTCGGCGATTGTACGCCCTAGTATCTACCGCAGCTTTATAAAAGTTCCTCACTAACGTCCAACCGTTATCAATTAACATTTGTGCAAATACGTCCTGCAAGTTATCTTCTTCAAACTTAGAGGGATAATCCTGAGGAGTTGAATCAATATATGGCATCTCATCACCCACTTCATCATTTTATTTTAATAATAGGTTAATTAGTTTTATAAATAGCAATTCTTCTATGTCATGTATATTATAGGTAGGTACCTTTCTTTCATAACATGTAAGTTGCATTACTACATTACGTTCACAGATACTTCAATACCTGCAGATTCATTACCTTTCATGTCTACAGAAACTAGTTTAAATTTTACACCATTTCCTTTTGTCACATTTTTAATAGTATATGATTCTACTTCAGTGACACCTGTTGCATACTTCATACCATTTACGAAGATGTTAACCGTTGAGAGCTCCATATCATTCGGATTTGTCCAAGTAAGTAATACAGTTCCTTCTTGTGGATTTGTAGCTTTTAGGTTAGAAACATTAACTAGAGTCTTATTCGCTGCTGGTTTCTTAGAAGTATTTAGTGCTTCTTTGTACAACCCTAATCCCATTGGTCGAAATTGTGTGGATGGTCGCTTCGTTAGTGGTGAAATTGCACTAACTGGGACACACTGATATACATCAAAAACCTTTTCTGGACAACTCTCTTGACGAATTCTTAATTCACTAGATCCCATATTAATTGAATTAAATCCTACAGAGTTCTTTAAATATCCTCTTACTCCTTCTTCTGGATGAATCAGATAAATAAATGAAGTTTGTACTTTATCCGAATAACGTGAAGGATTGAATTGATAATTATTAATTCGTTCCCATGCTCGTGGGTATTGTTTATTACCTACTTCAGATACACGCTTAGGAGGCATATCTTGTGCAGGTGCATTCCAAGACAAGTAATAACTTTGATAACGAGAACCTAATTTAGTACGACTCACCATTACAGAGTCAACACCATTAGATGGATTAGAAGGATATTTTTTCAGGACAGGCATAATTTGACGCCCACCTTTAATCTTAATATCATCAAAGTTATAAGCAGCAACGCCATTTGTATCAGTACCTTTTGGAACAGTTCCTGCGAATAATGCGATAGCAGGATCACCTTCATCTATTGCTTCAATATCGCCAAAGTAAATCGGTACAATAGGTACGACATTATTTTCCCACATTGGTGTATTATCCGGTTGGATAATTAAGAAAAGACTATTACTGTCAATATGTCCTTTAATATTAATTTCCGAATCAACCCACCAATTTGTATGCATATAAGGGTAATCAATATTTTCAAGTAATGGTGAACGTAGAGATGACTCTACAATAGGCGACTGCATCACAACAGGATTCGCTTGTTTTACAAATTCTGAACCAGCACTTGTAGATTTAAAATCAATTTGTGTAACTTCAATATCTAAAGCCATTTGAAGTCGTTTTTCATCTGCACTAGAGCCCGTTCCCCATGGGGTAAATAATTTATCTCCCTCTTTTACATCTGGTAATTTTTCCAACATATAAAAATAAAGAGATGTATTTACTTTTCTTTTTTCAAATTCTTTGGCCATATAGTTAATAAGGGCCTCTTTTTCAGTAGCTGTTGATTTAAAAGCATTGTAATATGGAATCCCTTTATCATGAGCAGTAAACTCCTTCCAATCTGCAACTACAGCAAAACCAAACAAATCACCTCGTGCATTACGTAGAATAATATGATTGGCAACTGTAAATTTTTCATCATGCCTTCCTTCTAAAGGATGATCTGTAACATAATAAGACCCTGTTACAGCTTTTTTAAACTCTACTACTTTGGTCCAGCCGTGTTTAATCAGTAAATCCATAAAACCGTGTTGTAAGTTACCTTCACGAACCTTATAAGGGGAAAGTGCAGGTGTGCTATCAATATACGGCATTTCTACACCTCTCTTTCTATTAATTAAGGACGAGATTTTACCCGCCCTTATCTGCAACTTAGTTATCGTTATGAGTAGGTAATAAGTTGCAACTAATTACTTAAATTCATTATAAGTAGTCTTTTTATTCTGTTAACAACACTCATGTCTAATTAATAATTTCAGCTTTTAGTTTTACATCCGAAGGTACACTACTTCCACAATAAAGGGTATAACTCCACCTGCTTCCTTTATCTTGACCATCATTCATTACTACTCTTAATTCCCCATCATCAGGTTTATAATAAAAACCAAACGGACTACCTTCTTTTTCCATTTTACGTGAAGTATCATAAATTAATTCATTATTAACAAATACTCGCATCCTATCTGGTGCAGAGAAGAAATCATATTCAACATAGCAGATGCCCTCTTCACTTACAGCATGAATATATTCCCCATATCCCATGCCACCCTGTGCCGTTTGTCCGCATTTTAGTACATTTTTACCTGGTTTCTCACCTTCGCCTTCTGGCTTTCCACCTTCACCTTCTGGTTTTCCGCCTTCGCCTTCTGGTTTTCCACCTTCACCTTCTGGTTTTCCACCTTCGCCTTCTGGTTTTCCACCTCCGCCTTCTGGTTTTTCAGGGGGAATATTTTTTGAGATAAATTCAATATTCACTATTTTTTCGCAAACTCCAAAACCATAATCAACGATAAATTTAATTGAATATACTCCTGGTGAACTACTAGTAAAAGTGTAATTTCCTGTCTGCATGACTTTAGGAGGAGTTTGAACAAGTACACCTATATTAGAAGCTGAACTATTTTGTCCATGATCTAAATGAAGAACAATTGAATCTCCTACATGTGATTTTAAAGAAGGACCAGTAATGTTTAATTCACAAATAAATTCGCCAATAATAGTCCCCTCAGTTATACATTCTTGTCCATCGTTATACGTTACAATAAATGTAATTTTATATACGCCCTTATTAATAACTTTAAATGTTCCATTCCCAAGACTCTTTAAACCATTCTTATCATAGTTCGTATCAATGCGTAGAATACCAGATTTATTTGTGTGTACAAGCGAGAATGTAACAACCTCTCCTACTACCTTATTAAATCGTGATGTAATTAAATTTAAACCACAGCTACTAATTGGGATATCATTAATAATCTGTATTTTTGAAGGCCTTGAAATTGGTTCTAATACAGGGGTCTCTATTCTTTTAAAATAACCCGCATCTTTTAACATACCTATACCTGCCATTCTAAAATGGGTAGAAGGCCTTTTAGTAAAAGCTGAGTCCCCCTCTACAATCGTCACGTAATATTCATCATTATATTCTGATTTTTTGTTATCCTTGCCCGCATCATCAGAATCATGACCATCTTTTTCTGGAGGAATGCTAGGCACCAAGTTGTCCCATTGAAAAGGAACCCTTAAATGCATTTCTTTTCCTAACCCTGTAATTACTTTTATCCAGACTTCATAAATGCCTTCTTTAGACATATTCATAAAGTCGTACATAGGTGTACCATCACCTAGGTCTTTTTGCGTAAAAGCAATTCCTTTAACTCTCCTTAATTCATGGTTTACTTCATCATCCTCTAAAGCAATTACTGCCCCAGCCTCTCCAATTTTATAGGGTTCCTCTATTAAAAGCTGATCTTTTTCTCTTAAAAATCTGATATATGCTGTTACTTCAACGATATCAGTATCTTTTAGGAAATAAACATCAAGGTAAGATACACCATGCTTGTTAATATCTATGGTAAGTGGCCCATGAGAATGATATGTAATTACGTCATCTACGTCTTTAAAAATGTACCTCGATGGTAAATGCCTCCATCTAATTGAATGTATAATTGGTAGTGAATCAGTTCCTTTAAACCCTTTATTTTGCGGTACTGATAAATTAGGAACGGGAGTTAATGCCATATCAAAATCACCTCTACGCTTTTATAATTTCCACGGTAAAGCCTTGTAATTCTAAGTCTCTTTTAAAATATTCCATAAGATATAATTTATTAGATTTATTGATTGTTGGAGGATTTTTTCCGCTCTTTGTAATTAATTTATGTGGAATCCCCTTAATTTCTCCTCTAAACCTTATTCCAGTTTGAACATTCAAAATATTATCCAAAGATTTTACAAGAGATTCATTATTACCGCTTACTCTGACTTGATGTTGAATATCACCTTCATTATCAATAAAGGCAAAATCTTCTCCTCTTTTTATCTTAAGAATCATTATATTTTACCTCCTACAGTTTTGGATCAATACCCATTTCTTTTAATTTATTAACTATAAAATCGTGTTTATCTTTAAAATTTCTAGCTAAAAATTGTCTATTAATGATATACATCATAAAGGCCTCAGCAAAATCTTCGGCCGGGCTAAAACATCCATAATCTGATACCGGAGCAAGTTTTCCATTATCTAACGCTGTACCCGGCGAGCTTTTCGTTAGTTCATTAAATGAACCATCAATATTCTCAATCCACCCACTAATATTTAACCATTCTTGCATTTCATGTAGTTTTTCACCTAATATGTCATATCCATAATTAGATAATGCATGACCCATCTCATGTACAGCTACTTCTGCGGCAACATAAGGTATATAATTATCATCAGTCATATCATCCTGTAAATAATATGCTTTATATTCTCCATCAACAACATGACTGCCAAAACCTATGTTAGGTTTTATATAGTCATATGGGCGATGTGCCTTGGCAGCTGAAATATTATAAAGCAGCACCTGAGGTTCAAAGTTAACTAGAGAACGAAAAGAAGATAAAATATTTTCCTTTTTCCCATTACTATGCATGGCTGTAGCAAAACTATCCATTACCCAAGCTCCAACAAGACCTGTATCATCTTCGTTTTCAATAAATACATTATTAAAGTCAATCCAATCATATATAACACTTGGTACTTTCTTAATTAAAGGAAGCATTTTATCTAAAATATCGCCCTTTAAAAACCCCTCTGAACCTGGGAAAAATAAGACAGGTTTATTGAGTTTAGCCGACATAAATACTGAGGCTTTTTGCAATTCATTTAAACAAGGTAAATTTGCCTTTCCCCACTCGTTAAAATCTAGCCATTTATCTTGTAAACTATAACCTTCATCTTTAATATCTTTTAAAGTTTTCCATAAAAATTTATGAAAATCTTCAATTTTTATTTTAGAGTTATCCAAATGATATTGACTTTGAGGCTCCTGTAAATAATCTAACCAATCATTTCGCCCCTCCCAGAACGATTTGCTTAATTCCTTTCCAATACCATCTGTGCTGTTAGCCAAATAATCTTGCGTAATAACAGAGGGATTCCAATAAGTATCATCTACTGCTTGTGCCTTTACTGATCCATCGCAATAATAAGAAAATTTATTACCTTTATCAGAATTGGAATTAGAATTATTGGTTGAATCTCCTAAATTCACATGAAGATTATTCAGTTTGCTTGTACTCTTAGCAATTCCCCACTCTACTTTAGTAGATTCTTTAGGTACCTCAGGTTGATATTGAGATTCATTACATTCTTCACACCAATAAGGGAACACTAATTTCTCACCTTCAGAAACATTAATAACGGGCAAAAGTACGATATTAGGAATATACCCTAATACACCATCTTCAGGATGCATGACTGTTGCGCGAGATGTATGAATCTTATTACTATACCTAGATGCATGAAAATCGTATTGATAGTAACCATATCTTAAATAATTCCATGCCCTTGGGTACTTACGAGCATATTCTTCCTCTTTCTCGGTTCCTTGTGCATTTTTGACCAGTCTTAATTCTTCACGAGTAGGTGGCATTAGATTAGGTGGAACGTTCCAACGTAAAAAATGTTCTTGATAACGTGCTCCATATTTTGTTTTTTTGATCATAACGGAATCTATTCCGTTTGATGGATGGTTTACATAATTTCTTGTGATAGGTTGTAAAATTTCAGTTTTAGTCTCTATACTATCGAAATCAAAAAATTCTCCTACTTGCCTACCTCCAAGCATAGCGATTGGTGTTTCATTTTTCGAAGATGTATTTTTAGATACTAGATTTCCAAAGAAAAAGGGAATTAAAGTCACCATATTATTTTCCCAGCTAGGAGCTGAATCTACTTTTAATGTAAAAAATGCACTTGTCTCATCAAATACACCTTTTAACTGAATTAAAGAGTCCCCCCACCAATTCGTATTAGTTCGATAATTCAACTTCCCTATGGAGGCAACTAGATCACCTGTATCTCCTTTTAATTTCATGGTAATAATTGGTGATTGTTTCATACTTTCATAGTATTCATCTTCACCGTAGTACTCTATATCCATGCTAGCCCTAAATATATCCAAACCATGATTTTCACTCATGATAGTAACTGGAGCAAGTTCACCACTAGGTGATACATAATGCGTATATCCAGCATATGTGTCTAGTGTATATGAATAAACAGTTGTATAGTCTACAGATTTTCTATAAAAATTAGAAATCCATTCTAAGAAACCTTCTTTTTCTCTAGGAATATCTTTAGTGTTAATTTTTACAGCCCCTGTTGACTGTGCGAATGCTAAATACTCATTATCCCACCTACGCATAATCATATGCCGAGTGATGCATAACATACCTTCTCGAGATTCAAAAGGGGGTAGATATCCCTTTTCTCCTTTTATAAATAACCCTTTTTCAAAAGTAATTTTATATAGATCTACTTTTGGAACTTGATTGTTAAAATTCTGCCACCAGTAATTACCTGATTTATCTTTAAATCTTCTAAATACTTTATCAAACATATCATCTAAAAAATTATCGTGTCTTAATGTTTCCTCTACCCAAGGCATTTATATCCACCTCTCTTATTTGTTGGGATTATCCCATCGCTATCAAGCTAAGCCCATACAACGTCAAGTATAGGAGAGGTTGTTTCTTTTTTCTAAAAGCTAGGTGTAGAGAATTTAAAGATTTG
>NZ_JAKUGE010000015.1:0-98159 GCF_022663795.1 Bacillus cereus group sp. BfR-BA-01349 | reverse complement strand
AAACTTCACGGCCTTTCCCCGATAGAATATCGGGAAAAGGCCGTGGCATAATACTCTTTTTATTACTGTCTACTTGACAGGGAGATGACCAATAGATGTCCTCTTTTTTTGATTGGAATTGTCTGAAAAATGTTTCTCAAAATTTTAGTAGAGGTATCGGCTGGGAAAGTAAGAATTGTATAAAAGTGTCAAAAATCTTTATGGGAATGGGGAATGTTATAGTGAAAAAGCAAGTCATTTCATCAGCATTAGCGTTAACTGTTATCGCCGGGGGATTTGGAGCGTTTGGGGCAACGACAACGAAAGCGGAAGAACAAAAAATTCAATATCATCAAGAATTTAAAACACCTGCATACATAGGTGAAGAATGGAAAGCACCGGAAGGACTAGATAAAAAAGAGACAGTCTTTCAATACTTAGAGAGTAAGAAAGATATGTTTAAATTAGCAGGAAATATTGAAAAGCATTTTAATATCGTTGGGGAAGAAAAAGACGCTGAATCTGATACGACACATGTGAAGCTAGTTGAGAAACATAATAACATTCCTGTGTACGGTTCTGATCAAACTGTTACACTTGATAAAGAGAATAATGTAAAAGCATTCTTCGGACAAGTTATTCCGAATTTAGATGATAAAAATATTCCTGCAGCTGCAAGCATTACTGCGGAACAAGCAGAAACGATTGCAAAGGCAGATATTGAGAAAGAAATTGGTAAAGTAAAGAGTTATGACGGTGTGAAAAAAGATTTATTTGTATATGAAAAGGACGGTAATTACTACCTTGCATACTTAGTTAAGGCATCGATTTCAAAACCAGCTCCAGGATATTGGCATTATTTTGTTGATGCAACGAATGGAAATGTTATTGAGAAATATAACGCTGTAGATAACATTACTGGATTTGGTTACGGAGTATTAGGTGCTAGACAATCATTTGAAATTGCTCAAGATACGAAAACAGGACAATTCAACTTGTTTGATGGTAAACGAGGACAAGGTGTTCATACATTTGATGCAGAAAATATGGACGAGAACTGGTTTAATTTATTCTCACAATGGCTTGGATATACAGGAGAAGAAGTTGAAAGTAAATCTAAGTTCTTCGAAGATAAAGCTGCAGTTGATGCGCATGTAAATGCAGGAAAAGTATATGATTACTACAAAAAGACATTTAATCGTGACTCTTTCGATGATAAAGGTGCGAAGCTTATTTCAACTGTTCACGTAGGTACAGCTTGGAATAACGCAGCTTGGAATGGTGTGCAAATGATGTACGGTGATGGCGATGGAAAAACATTCATTCCATTATCTGCTGGACTTGATGTTATCGGTCACGAATTAACGCATGCTGTAACTGAACATACAGCAAACCTTGTTTACAAAAATGAGTCAGGGGCGTTAAATGAATCGTTATCTGATATTATGGGTGTTATGGTTGAGAAGAAGAGCTGGGATTTAGGTGCTGATATTTATACACCTGATAAACCTGGTGATGCGCTTCGTTCACTAAAAGATCCAGCATCTATTCCAAACCCATTAAAACCAAGTGAAGGTTACCCAGATCACTATAGTAAACGTTATACTGGAACAGCTGATAATGGCGGCGTTCATATTAACAGTAGTATTAATAATAAAGCTGCTTATTTAGTTTCTGAAGGCGGAGATCATTACGGCGTGAAAGTAACTGGAGTGGGCCGTGAAGCGACAGAAAAAATTTACTACCGTGCGCTTACGAAATATTTAACTGCAAACTCTGACTTCAAAATGATGCGTCAAGCGGCACTTCAGTCAGCTGAAGATTTATACGGTAAAAACTCTAAAGCTGTACAAGCTGTAACGAAAGCTTATGATGCAGTAGGTGTAAAATAATAAGAGAAAAGACCTGACATCCTAGTCAGGTCTTTTCTTTATCCCGCTATCCGCAAATGATGAAATTTCCACTTTGTTTAGTCGCGAATACCTAATGCGATTTTCGCCATACGTGACATACGTTCTTTCGACCACGGTGGATTCCAAACGACATTTACTTCTATTTCATTAACTTCAGGTACGTTTGTTGATAATACTTTTTTAACGTTTGGTACGATTTGCCCAGCCATTGGACAACCGATAGAAGTCATAGTCATCGTAATGACAGCATTATTATTTTCATCTGCTGTAACATCATACACTAATCCAAGATTAACGATATCAACACCTAGTTCAGGGTCAATAACAGCTTCTAAATTGGCAAGTAATTTATTTTCAAATGCTTCTTGTGACATAAGCAGCCCCTCCTACACTTTAATGATATCGATTCTCATTATAACGGAAATGAGCATAATGTGCAGGAAATGAGCTCAAAAAAATATCCCTCTTCGCAAGAGGGATATTTTTTGAACATCTATTCTGTTTTAAAATGAGATACGAGCTGATCTAACTCTTCAACTGTTTGTTTCATTTTTCTAGCAGTTACTGTCATTTCATTCATAACAATAACTTTCTGTTCAGCAGATTGTGCCGTTGCGGCAGTTTCGCTGGATACTTCAGTAGAGATAGAAGCGATGTTATTAAGTGAAGCATTCATTTCTTCAGCACTTGCAGCCATTTCTTCAGCAGTTGCTGATATATCTTGCATTTGAGTAGATACTTTATTTACTTGTTCCACAATTGTTGTGAAAGAAGTACCAGCTTCACGAATAACATTGATACCTTCAAATGCTTCAGAACGGCCTTGAGACATCATAGAGCTAGCAGTCTCTGTATCATTTTGAATTTGATGTAGTAATTGATTAATGTCTGTTGCAGCTGTTTTAGATTGTTCAGCAAGTTTTCGAACTTCGTCAGCTACGACAGCAAATCCTTTTCCTTGCTCGCCAGCACGAGCTGCCTCAATAGAAGCATTTAAAGCAAGTAAGTTTGTTTGCTCAGCAATATTAGAAATAGATTGTACAGCAGTATCAATATATTTCGTATGAGTGATTAGACGTTCAACCACTTCTGACGTAGCATTTACAGCTTCGTGTATTGTTGTCATTTGTGAAACAGATTTTTGAATAACGGTACTTCCATCGCTAGCATGTTCAGATGTGGCAACAGCAAGTTCCGCTACAGATGAAGCGGATTCAGCAATACGCTGAACACTTACTGCCATATCGTCCATTGCAGTTGAACTTTCTTCCATACTAGAAGTTTGTGATTGAATACTTGCATTTAAGTTGGACATCGAGCTTTGGACTCTTAATGTCGCCTCACGTGATGTATTCGTTTTTTCTAGCATATTTTCAGAAGCGGTTTGTACTTCCACTGATGTTTTTTGAACACGATTAATGATATGTTGTAGGTTTTCTAACATTTTATTAAATGATGCTGCAATAGCACCGATTTCATCGTTGCTATTTACTTGTAGACGTGCCGTTAAGTCACCTTCTTCAGAGGCTAATTCTTTTAGTTTTGTATCAATTTGTTGAATTGGTTTCACAAGTTTACCAGAGAACCACCATGCAAGAATAATTGCAACGATAATACAAATAACAAGTGATAGAAAGACTGCATATTCAATTCCTAGTGAAGATTGATCAATTTGTTCAATAGATTGTTCACGTAATTTAGCTTGTTCATTACTGTAATTTGTGAAGTCACCAATTACTTTATAGACCGTTCCGTTTTCTGAAGAAGCTACTTGTAAAGCTTCTTCCCATTTTTGTTCTTTTGCAAGAGTGAATACTTTTTCTTCAACGAACTTTCTCCAAGTAGAACCTAATTCCATTGTACTTTTTACGGACGAAGAAAGATTTGGATTAGAAAGAAGTTTATCTTTTGAATCCTCAAGACGTTTACTCATCTCATTAAACTTGTCTATTTCGGCTTGATCATGTTGTAGTAAATAACCTCTTAAAGCAGATAGCTGTACTTGATAAGCGTCTCCACGTTCTTTCAATTCTGTTGCCAGTGGAGAAATTTCTTTTTGTAATGTTTCAGCTTTACGAGATTGGTCAATAGCAAAAAATAAAATAAAAGCTAAGGCGATACCAAATAAAGCGCAAATCGTTCCCATCATGAACATAAGTTTTTTTCTGATACTTACAAAATTCATATAATTAAAAGCCTCCTTTGTGAAATCTTAGTATTAGAATTAATAAATGTAAAAAATTGAAAGAAAGCTTTACTCCAGTTGGAATAAAGCTTTCTTATTTCCTTTAGGAATTATAGCAGACGGAATGAGAGATAGAAAGAGATATTTTAAAGTGAAAAAGGAGAACCTGTAAAACTTTCTTTCCTATACCTTTGAGTTCGTTTCATTTTCACTTTAAGCGTTTGTTTTGAAATGAGAGACGAGAACTTCAAGTTCTTGTACGATTGTTTTCATTTCAGATGATTTGTTAGCCACGATACTCATTTTGTTTACTTGATCACCAGCTGAATGTGCTGTTTGTAATGTTTCTGCAGCAACTTCATTTGAAATAGAGGCGATATTATTTAAAGCTGCGTTCATTTCTTCAGAGCTTGCAGCCATCTCTTCAGCAGTTGCAGACATTTCTTGCATTTGCGTAGAGACTTTGTTAATGTGGTTAACAATTTCTGAGAATGAAAATCCGGCAGTACGAATAACAGTAATTCCTTCAGAAGCTTCTGCTTGACCTTGTGTCATCATGTCATTTGCTATTTTAGTATCGGCTTGAATTTGATGCAGTAAATGGTTAATGTCAGTTGCGGCTAGTTGAGATTGTTCAGCAAGTTTTCGAACTTCATCAGCAACAACAGCGAATCCTTTTCCATGTTCACCAGCACGAGCTGCTTCAATAGAAGCATTTAAAGCGAGTAAATTTGTTTGCTCGGCGATATTCGAAATAGATTGAAGTGCAGTATCGATATGATTTGTATGTGTAATGAGTCGCTCAACTACTTGTGATGTAGCGTTAACAGCTTCGTTAATTGTGTGCATTTGTGTAATAGATTTCTCAATGACTTTATTCCCATCATCTGCTTTTTCTGAAGTTGTAACAGCTAAACTAGTAACAGAAGAGGCGGACTCAGCGATACGCTGAACACTTGTTGCCATGTCATCCATTGCAGTTGAACTTTCTTCAATGCTAGAAACTTGTGAACGAATATTGTGTTCAAGAGCATTCATAGTTTCTTGGGTCCTTGCGGTATTTTCCATAGAAGCAGTCGTTTCGATAAATACATTTTCGGAAGCTTCTTTTACACTTGTTGATGTTTGTTGAACTTGTTTTATTATAAGCTGTAAGTTAGTGAGCATTTGATTAAAAGAATTTGCAATGTCACCTATTTCATCTTTACTTGTTACGTGTAATCTAGCCGTTAAATCTCCATCTTGAGAAGCTAATTCTTTTAACTTCTCATCAATTTGTCGAATTGGTTTAACGAGTTTACCAGAGAACCACCATGCTAATAAAATAGACGTTAATGTACATGTAATGAGTGAGAAGAAAATAATATATTGAATAAGTGATGAAGAAGACTCAACGTCAGCAATTAATGCGTCACGTTTCTCATTCTCTTCATTTGTATATTTATTAAAACGACCTAAAAGATCATTTACATAATCTGTTTGTGCTAAAGCAATTTTGGATGCTTCGTCCCATTTTCCTTCACGAGCAAGAGGTAGTACCTCATTATCTATGACGCTACGCCATTTTCCCCCCATTAAAATAGCTTCTTTCATTCCTTCTGGGAGCTTCTTGTCACTTGTTACTTTCTCTCTAGTATCAGCTAATTTTTTCCCTTCTCGGTTGAACTTATCTAATCCTTTTTGATCATGTGATAGTAAATATTCTTGTAAACCAGCAACTTGTGCTTGGAACCAATCGCCACGTTCTTTTAAAATCGTCGCTCTTTTTGATACATCATTTTTTAACGTTTCGATTTCACTTGCTTGATTCATGGCGAATGAAAGAATAACAATAAGAGCAATGCTAAATAAAGAAGAAATGCTTAAGAGTGTGAACAGTAGTTTTTTTCGAATACTAACATATTTCATCGTTACCCCTACCCTCATTTAAACTGTTTATTATGATTTATAGATATTTAAAACAAAATTAATAAAAACATTATTATGAAGTTATTAATCTGTTCAATGAAAATTATAGCAGATAATGGAAGCAGTCAGATTGGTATTAGAAAAAGTTCTTAAAATGTATACATTTGCATATCATAAAATTCATAAATAAATATTAGAAATGCTATTGAAATTTGAAATGACATCATGTATACTTCTAATTAGTTGATAACGATTATCAGTATCAACTGAAACATTACTCTTCGTTATGTTGGTCATACCCCTTTTTGACGACGTAAGTCAGAGACGAAATGTTGAAATATCTTGTGTCCTATTCTACAGAATTATGGTAATCTCCAACCTCAACTTATATGCGTGAGCATGCAAAAAGGATCCTATCCGTGAAGGGATCCTTTTTTGCATGCTGTCGCAATTATTGTATATAGACCAGGGATACGTTCTTCGATTCCTTCCGGTGCAGCAGAAGGGAAGAGCCATCTTTGATGAGGTCCGTGTTCTTCAACTAGTTTTTCAATTTTAAAATGTTCTTCCGCGAGTGTTGTAATAATTTCTCCTAACGTCCAGCGACGGATGGTTGTTTTAGGTAGCGATTCTTTCTGTGCTTCTGTAAGAAGGATGCTATAAGCAACATCATCTTCAATTAATTCTTCATCGAAATAATTTCCACTTGCTCGAAATGATGGATGGTCTACTCCTAATAGCTTTGTGTATATTGGATGGTAATCGCGAAGGATAAGTATTCCACCGGGCTTTAGTAGTTGAGAGATTGTTGTAAAAAGTGGTTTTAAATCTAGAAAGTAATGAAGTACACCAAGTTCCAGTAATACGATATCAAATGATTTGGAGAGATTTACATCTAGTACATCAGAAACGATGTAATGAATAGAGACGCCTGCGGCTTCCGCAAGTTCATTTGCATATTTTGCATTACTTGCTGAAATATCAACAACTGTTACGTCAGCTCCTAAAAGAGCGAGTGCGACAGCTTTATTTCCTTTTGAGCCGAGTAAATTAATAATACATTTTCCTTTTGGAGATTGTATGTAAGGTAAATAATGTGCTACTTCGCGCGTGGGATCTTTCATGATTTTTTTCGCATAATCAGCTGGTGCCCCGTGGCGATTCGTCCAAGTTTCATAAGCAGCTGTATTCCAGCTTTTTGCATTTATAGTGCTTAGTTGTTTTTGGTTCAATGTTATCACTCCTTTTGTGAACGTATAGTTATTCGGCAGGGGGATGGGATTTCCTTTTCTTTCTGAATAAAAGTTTGATTTTTCTGTGATTAAGTCGTACAATACTTTTTATACGTAAAAGCGTTGAAAAGGAAAAGTAGGATGAACACATTCTTTCCAGAGAGCTTCGGTAGCTGAGAAGAAGCAAGAATATTCATTTGAACAATGGCCTTTGAGCTTCGTCCTGAACTTATCAAATGATAATAGTAGGCGGCGACGAGAGTTGGTACTCGTTATCAAAACCACAGTATAAGAGCATATAGCTCCGTACTTGTTAAGGCTAATTATGTGAGTAATTGGCGAAATAAGGTGGTACCGCGACTGTTTATACAGCCCCGCCCTTATCTTTTTTAAGATAAGGGCGGGGCTTTTTATATTTAAAAGGAGGAATGTAAGATGAGTATTTTTATTGGAGGCGCTTGGCCGTATGCAAATGGTTCGTTACACCTTGGCCATATTGCGAGTTTGTTACCTGGAGATATTTTAGCGCGTTATTACAGGGCAAAAGGTGAGAATGTGCTGTATGTTTCAGGGAGTGATTGTAATGGAACACCGATTGCAATTAGAGCAAAACAAGAAGGTGTGACAGCGAAAGAAATTGCTGATAAGTATCATGAAGAGTTTGAACGATGTTTTTGTAGCCTTGGTTTTACTTATGATTGCTATACACGTACAGATAGTGAGCACCATCATGAAACGGTTCAAAATGTTTTTTTACGTTTATTAGAAGAAGGACATATTTATAAAAAAACAGTGGAACAAGCATATTGTGAAACGTGTACGCAATTTTTACCGGATCGTTATGTAGAAGGAATATGTCCGCATTGTCATGAAGCAGCAAGAGGAGATCAATGCGATGCTTGTTCTGCTATTTTAGATCCTCTCGATTTGTTAGAAAAGAAATGTAAGTTATGTGGTAGTACGCCATCTGTAGAGGAAACAGAGCATTTCTATTTTGCATTGCATACATTTCAGCAGCAAATTAAAAGGACTGTAGAAATTGCCAAACAAACAGGGACATGGCGCGACAATGCGATTCAACTAACAGAGAGGTATGTAAAGGAAGGATTACTAGATAGGGCCGTATCACGTGATTTACCAATTGGGGTACCAATTCCAGTAGAAGGGTATGAAGATAAGAAAATTTACGTATGGATTGAAGCGGTGACAGGCTATTATTCAGCGAGTAAACATTGGGTTGAAGAAACAGGGAAAGATGATCAAGAGTTTTGGGATAGCGAAGCGAAAACATATTATGTGCACGGAAAGGATAATATTCCGTTTCATTCCGTCATTTGGCCAGCGGTATTACTTGGAATAGGGGAGGAAGCAATCCCGCGTCATATCGTTTCGAATGAATATTTAACAGTTGAAAAAAGAAAATTATCTACAAGTAAAAACTGGGCAGTATGGGTGCCTGACATATTAGAACGATATGATCCAGATTCTATTCGTTACTTTTTAACCGTCAACGCACCAGAAAATCGCGATACTGATTTTTCATGGCGGGAATTTATTTACAGTCATAATAGTGAATTATTAGGTGCATACGGGAACTTTGTGAACCGGACATTAAAGTTTATTGAAAAATATTATGGTGGTATCGTGCCGAAAGGAAGTATTGAAGTAGAGCTGAAAGATAAAGTAGAAGGATTATATAAACAGGTAGGAGAGGCGATTGAGCAAACTAAATTTAAGGTGGCGTTAGAGACAGTATTTGATACAGTACGTTTTGCAAATAAATATTTTGATGAAAAGCAGCCTTGGAAACAAAGAGAAGATGATCCAGTTTCATGTGAAGAAACGATTTATAACTGTGTGTATCTTATCGCTAATTTTGCCCATCTCCTTGAGCCATTTTTACCATTTTCAAGTGAAAGAGTTCGAAACACATTGTCGATTGTGAAACGAAATTGGGAACCGCAAAATACGTTGCCAAGTAGAATTGATAGCGTACAGCCATTATTTGAGCGAATCGATGTAAAACAAATTGAGCATGAGATAGAGAAGCTGTATGGAGCGGTAAAATGAGATAGAGAAAAAGACCTTTCAAGTAAATGAAAGGTCTTTTGTTATGCAGTATGGTTCTCTTTCTTATCTTTCAAAAAGAAAAGTACAGCAAGGAT
This sequence comes from Bacillus cereus group sp. BfR-BA-01349, assembly GCF_022663795.1. Taxonomy (NCBI): domain Bacteria; kingdom Bacillati; phylum Bacillota; class Bacilli; order Caryophanales; family Bacillaceae; genus Bacillus; species Bacillus cereus group sp. BfR-BA-01349. Next base: position 88,777 of record NZ_JAKUGE010000015.1, on the reverse strand, counting down.
TACAAGAATAATAGCTGCAATATCATACGTTATTTTAAATGTAGTATTAAAGTTTAAGTACTCTACGAAAGGAGTTTTCACTGCTCCTGCATATATACAAACGGGAACGAGAAGTAAATCGTAAAATTTCTTTTCTTTCATATATCTTATTAGGAAGAAGATACACATAATAGCAAAAAATACGATGCTTAAAATAGTCATTTATACCTCCAGATAAATTTACTTATTTTAGTTGCAGTTATATCTTTTATATAAATTCTGTATTTTTTCAAGCGCTGTGCACGCGATTGTGTTTCCTTTCTTTCCTAGCCGTAAGTAGCTGAGGAGTGAAAATCCCAACCAATATAAAAATAATTCCAATCCACTGCATGAACGTTACGACTTCATGTACAAGTGTAATAGAAGCAATAATAGCAGTTGGTAATTCAGCTGCACCTAATATTGTACCAAGCCCTGTTCCAACCTTTGGTACACCGATTGAAAAACAAATGACAGGTACAACAACGCCGAATAATCCGAGGAAGAAAGCATATTTCCATAGGCCAGCTTGCAAAGCACCGTCTGTTAAAAAGGTTGGCGGAAAGAATAGGCATACGATAAGAGTAGCACTTGTTGTCATAAGAAAGCTTTTCGTATAAGGCGGAACATCCGTAGCGACGCGCCCGCTCGCAAAAACATAGAATGAAAAAGAGACAGCAGCTAATAGCCCAAAGATAATCCCTTTCGTAGAAAAACTTTGTCCGAGGCCTTCAAATACACCACCTGCAAACAATGTACCAGCAAATAAAATAAGGATAGATATGATCTTATCGCGGCTTGGAAATGTTCGATTTGCAATTGCTTCGATAATGACACCAATCCAAGTGAACTGAAAGAGTAGGACGACAGCGATAGATGCGGGTAGTTCTTCTACAGAAATAGCGTAAAAAATCCCAGTCATACTCATTGTTGTTCCGACGGTTAGTAATGAAAAAAATTGTTTTTTTGTTACTTTATGACGTGAAAAGAAAAGAACGAGTAGAAATAGTCCAATCCATCCGAAGACATATTGTCCCCCTAGTAGTTGATGTGCTGAAAATCCATTTATGAATCCGAGTTTGAAAATAGTTGAAAGTATGCCGTAGCTGCAAGCACCGAATAAAACGAGCAATGAATATTTAAACTTTTCCATAAAAAATCCTCCTTTTAAGTAATAAAAAACGCCCGCTATCCAAATAAGGATAACGGGCGAACGAAACAGAGTAAGACACTCTACAAAATTCCGCCACTCACACATGAAGTATGAGTTTGGGGTATGTAATTATAGTGAATGTTACATTGCTTTTGGGAATACAATGGAGCATTTTACACCTTGAGCTGTGTTTTGTATCCCGTAAGGAAACTGATGTTTATCTAATATTTGTTTCACGATATATAATCCAAGACCACTACCTTGTACTAAACCGTGTTTATCAGGGTTTGCGCGATAAAAAGGCTCAAATAAATGAGCAAGTTTATCTTCATCAATTTGTGAACCTGTATTTAATACTTCTAATGCATAACCATTTGGTTTTTCATAAAGCTTTATATATACGTGCTGATGGTCAATTGTATAATGAATTGCATTTGAAATAATGTTAAAAATAGCAGTTTGAATAAATTTAGGATCAGCTAAAATTTGTACGTCGTGTTTAATATTAGATTGTACATTTAATTGTTTTACAGATACAAAGTAATCTACTTTCTTCATAACATCCTCAATAATATTAGATAAAGAAATGACTTCTAAATTCGGTTTAAATTGAGGGTTTTGTATTTTGGATAATTATGACATTTTTTCCGTTAATATGTTAATGTCTTGCATCATCTCGTAGGAACGTTTCAAATACTTATCTCTATCTTTATAAGCTCCAATTCCGTGAATCATGCCATCTAGTTGTCCCATAACGGCTGCGATTGGTGTTTTTAATTCATGGGACACCATAGACATAAATTCTTTACGAGATTGTTCTAATTGTTGTTCCTTCTTGAGCTCGCTTCTTAAATCTTGATTGCTTTCATGTAAATTCCTCACAATATTTGGTACTTGTGAAGCAGCTACTTGCAAATTAAAATCTGTTTGATCTGCATTTTTGTTAAGTAGCTTTTTATCTGAGAAATCAAGATTCATAATATCTTTTAAAGCATCGCTCATATATTGAAAAGGTTTGGCAATTAGTTTTGTATAAATTAAAGATCCAAGTAGTGATAATGCAAGCATTGTCGCGCCAATATGTGGAGCTAATTGCTGCAACGCATCTGCTAACTTTGGATTATCATTTGTATCATTTGTTTTACTTGCTGCATTTTGTGTATGTAAGGCATCATTATTAGCGGCTTTCTTTTCTGCTTCTGTAGGCGGATTAGAAGTGCTATTTTTCCCCGAAAGATTTTGTGTATGTTCTTTTGCCTTTACAGTTTGGCTAGGCCGCAAAAGGTGATTGATAGCTGTAGAAAGAGATTTATAATCTATAATAGAAGATTGGAAATTAGAAATGCTCTCCTCTGACACAGCTTTATTTTGCTTCGTTTTACTTCCGTCGTTTTGCTTATCTGAATCGGCCTGTTCTGTAGTCGGCGTTCCATTTTCTTTCGCAAAATGTTCTTTATCGTAGTTTGAAGCTAGAAAGTAAATAATTTGATAAAGGCAAAGTGATAAAAGAATACAAAATAATAAGGTTTTGATGAAAATATTTTTGGTGATGTTGTCTTTGCTACGATTCGATTTTGTAGCCAATGCCTTTCACCGTTTTAATATAAGGAATTCCTAATTTTTTTCTTAAGTTTTTAATATGTGTATCTATAACTCTTACATCACCATAATGTTCATAGCCCCATACCTTATTCAACAAATCACTTCTTGATAATACTTTTCCTCGATTTTGCAGTAAAGTATAAATAATTTCAAATTCTTTTGTTGTCAATTCAATTTGATTACCATGAACATAAGCTGCATATGCTGTAGAGTTTAACATCAATTCATGGAATTGTAGTATAGTTGCAGCTTCTGCTTCCTTCGTTGCTGCCCTTCTTAATACAGCCTCTACACGCTTAATAAATACAGTGTAATGGAACGGTTTCGTAATATAGTCATCAATACCTAACTCAAATCCTTTAATTTCACTTTCTTCATTATGTAAGCCTGTTAACATAATGATTGGTACATCAGATTGTCCTCGCATAATTTTACAAATACTATAGCCATCTATATCTGGTAACATTACATCGAGGAGGACAAGATCGTATGAATTTTTTTGGAAAAGAAGAATACCTTCTGTTCCAGCACCAACTACATCAACTGTAAAGTTTTGTGCCATTAGAAATTCACGAATAAGTTCTTGTATATCTGGGTTGTCTTCAATCACCAGTATATGCGTCATAGTAACACCTCCTAAATAACGCTTTTTACTGCAATATTCGAATTCATCATTTTTCGAGTGACTCAGATTGTTTATACATATAATAAGCCCCCGCTATAAAATAATCATGAAGGTAGCAAGGGGAATAGTTTAGTGTTACTGAATAGTTCAGAATTACAGTAGTTCTATTATAGTATGTATTATAAAATTTATAAAACATTATAACTGTATAATTTTAATATCTACGTTTATCAATGTTTAGATATCAGCTAATCAAATCTATTCCTATTATATATGTAAATACAGTTGTTTTGCTACTGTAAATGAATAAATAAAATAAGCCAAGACATAAAATTCTTGGCTACACATAAATCTTGTTTTTAGGCTATTTTACAGTGACAGTAGCTTGCTGCTGAACGCGCTCAAATAACCAGTGTATATCATTGTTATACATACGAATACAACCAAGTGTTGTCCATTTGCCGATTGCTTGATTATTGTTAGTTCCGTGAATCGCATAAGTTGTTCCGTAAGTTCCTGCCATATTTAATCCGAGCCAACGGTCACCAAGTGGATTACGTGGATCGCCGCCTTTAATTTTGCCTGTATAATAAGGGCGGTTTTTAATTTTATTTACGATTTGAAAAGTGCCTTTAGGTGTAGGTGTTGCAGCTTTTCCAGTAGCGACAGTAAAACTTTTTATAAATTTTCCATCCTGATAATAATCCATTTTATTTAACTGAGTGTCTACGATTAATTGATCTTTCGTTGTAGCTGCCTCTGCACTAGCGAATGGAAGAGTTAAAAATCCTAATGATAATAGTGCGCTTAATAATAATTTTTTCATTGTTATTCTCCTTTTACTATCGTAATAGTCTTACATACAATGAAGTTGTAATCCTCGTAATGCTTTATTTACATTTTCATCTAATGTTTCAAAGAATGTAGTGATTTTGCTGTTGTGTTTGTTGTTATCAATAAGTAATCTTTCATTTAATAAAAGCTCACCACGTAGGCCAAAACTTTGAACTTGAATATTTAGCTCATCTTCATTTTCAGAAATGATTGGTAAGAAATAGTGAAAAGCTTTTGTTGGAATGATGTAGCTTTTGCCAATCATGCTTTCTTGATTTGAATTAATCCATTTTTTCGTGACAATTTTAATATTCTTTTTTGAAACGATAAAAGATAGTGTTGTAGATTTTGTTAAACTTACGTCAAATTCACTTGTTTCACATATTTGTAAATTAAAAACGGTTTCATTTTGATGAGATTCAACATTTGTATTAATAAAATCGTGCATTTTATATGCTTCCATTTCGTATTCACCCTTTTTTCAATTTCGAAAAACGACTTATATTTATTCAAATTAATGCTTAGTCATATATTGGTTAAATTTTTCAACAAATTCCGATATAATCTTACAATACGTATATGAAGCTAATATGAAGTTAGCATGAGTTTGTGATGGTTTTTTATTGAGAACAAAATAAGAGAGCTTTTTTAGTGCTAAAAAATGGATAAAATCTGCATGTTATTAATGCGTCTTTTCGCTATTTCGAATTGAAAAATGATTTTTACTATTTAATAAAGAACGAAAATCATTAGTGTGACCCTTACAAAAATGTAATAAAAATGTAAGCTATTGTGATAGTTATTTCGACAATTTTTTTATACAATAATAGTAAGAAGTTGTACGTGATTGAAAGGAGAGATGACATGGAATGGATTCATGAATTATTTCAGCAATACGGGTATTATGTTGTACTTGTCGGTTTGCTGTTAGAATATATTGCACTTCCGTTTCCGGGAGAGCCAACATTAGCATATGCGGGATTTTTAGCACATAAGGGTGATTTAAGTTTACCGATTTTAATCATTCTATCCTTTATTGGGACAAGTGTAGGAATGACGATTCAATACTTTTTAGGAAATAAATTAGGTATGCCTTTCATTCAAAGGTATGGGAAATACGTATTTTTAACACAAAGAAAAATTGACTTAACGAGAATGTGGTTTGATAAGTATGGGTACTTCCTAATTTTTATTGGTTTCTTTATTCCTGGTGTACGTCATTTCACAGGATACTTTGCAGGAATTATTAATTTACCATTCCGTCGTTTTGCCATTACAATTTATTCAGGCGCTCTATTTTGGGTATCATTCTTCTTAATCGGTGGTTACTGGTTAGGTGGAAACTTACATGATATCTTTGGAGTGCTAGAAGGTCATATCGGTAAAATCATTTTTGGAGTTATTGTGATTGTAGCGGTTACGTTGGGTATTCGTTTCCGTAAGCAGTTAAAACGAGTATTACTACAAAACGCAAGTTAATATGAAATCCATTCTATGTCAGAATTTAGGAAGGTAGTGCAAAAGCACTGCCTTTTTTATTTTATTTTTAAGACTATGTTTAATGTGCATTTTACATTCTTTATAGGAATTTGATACAAGATAAGAAATAAGTATCTTGTCAATTATTATAGTCGTAATGACAAATATAATTGACAAAAATAAGGATATTATTTACAATTTTAATTAAATAAATGAAAAAGAGGGAAGACATGAAGCTTCAAAATCGAGTGAGGGAATTGCGAGCAAAGCATCGTTTATCACAAGGGGATTTAGGGAAAGCGATTGGATCATCACGGCAAACGATTAGTTTAATTGAGCGTGGGGATTATGCACCATCTATCGTATTGTCGTTAAAAATCGCACAAATTTTCAATGTACCGGTGGAGGAAATATTTACGTTAGTAGAGGGGGAAGAGGACGATGAAGAGTAAGCGAAAAAAACAATTTGATTCTGTGGGGAAAATAGCATTAAGTATGATAGGAGGATTTTTAACGTCTTATATAGCTTTAAATTTACTCTCGGATGAACCGAGAAAATTATCATCCAATACATTTATAGGTATATGTACTATTTTTGGAATTTTAATGATGTACTATACTTGGAAGAATACACGTATGTTAGCAGAGGCACGCGATGAAGAAGAGAGCGTACAAGGCAGAAAATTAGGCATTATAAGTATATATTTACGTGTAGGTGATATAGTTACGCAGGCATGGTTTGTATATGCAGTTATTACATGTAGACGTGCACTGTTGCAGGATACAAATGTTTCATTTGCGGTGTGGAATTTAGTAGCTTCTATTGCTTGTTTAACTACAGTAGTAATTATCGGACTCATAACAAAAAATCGTTATAATAAGCTATATCCTGAACAGGGTGTAACGTATATGGAATCTATGAAAATGTGGACGAAAAATGCAGATGAAGGATTAAAGCACATTGTGCATGAGGCTGGATATAAAGCATATGAATTTACGAATACAATATTGGCATATGTATGGTGGGCTGCCGTTATATATACAGCTGCTAGTAATATCGATTTTGTATTAATTGGCTTAATCTCATTTATTTGGATATTGCATCTTGGGAAGTTCATGTACGAAATGCAAAGGAAAATGATTTATTAAGGGGAGAAAAAGGTGGATATTTTAAGAAGGCCAGCTGGCTCAATGACAGTGGCGTTAATTCTGTCCATTTTATACGGAGTAATCCGAACTGGGAAATTAGAAGTAATTTTGAACCTATGGGCAATAGTTGGAATTTCATTGTTAGTGTTAGCCATTCATGAGCTAGGACATGTAGTATTTGGTGTAATAGGTGGTTTAACATTTAAATTTATGACAGTAGGACTCATTACTATTCAAAAAGAAAAGGGAAAATTACGCATTCGAGAAAATAAATTATGGGCGTACTTTGGAGGCGTTGCAACACTAGTACCACCTTCTATAGAGACACCGAATCTTTCGAAAAAATGGGCGTGGCTCACTTTAGGTGGACCGATTACAAGTTTACTATTTGGTATTACCTCAGGTTACATATACATGGTAAGTTATTATCAATATCTTTTATATTTTTCCTTTTTCCATTTTGCAATCTTTGCGGTTACAATTGTGCCGATAAAAGGAACGCTTATGAGTGATGGGATGCAATTTCTTATTTTAATTAAAGATGATGAAAGAGCTAGAAATCATTTATATGAGATTCAAATATCGAGTGAGTTATTTAGTTATAAAAGACCGAAAGATTGGGATGAAAGATTAGTAGAATTGAGTGAGGAGAAAATAAAAGAGAATAAAGGGATAAGAGAGATAATGAGTAGACTTATGCTTGTCTTTTTTGCTCGTGCAGATCAAGAGGGAATGGAAAGAGCGATACCGTATATAGAACGAATTGTTCAACTACCTGTAACGAAAGAAAATAAGTTTTTCGTTAGTAGTTTTCATAGTTGGTATCTTTTATATAAAGCCCTTTATCAGATGGATAGTCTTTCTTTGCAAGAAGCAAAGGAACATGCAAAGGCTATTACAAAAATGGACCTAAGTGGATATTACCGTACACAAGGAATTATCAAATATTTAGAGAATGATCTAGAAGCTTCCCATACTTATATGAAGAAAGCTGATAAAGAATTGGAGAGCGCCGAGAAGAGTGAGATGGGATATTTACAATTAGAAAGAGAATGGTTTGAGCAGTTGAAGGTGAGGGTATCTTACGATGGGTGAGGTATCCTCTTTTTTATATGTCATCTTATGCCGTTCCATAAATAGCCCGGGGCGAGTAAAATGAGATAAGAAGAGCAAAGTTTGGAGGAAGTAGATATGGAAATTTTATCAATTATTTTGATAGTCTTGCTCATTTATGTTGTTTTTAAAGTGGCATATGTAGCATTAAAGATACTCGCGATCCTATTAATTATCTTTTTAATCGTAGAGTTCGGCAGTAAGTTGCTTGGGGGATAGGGTATGTGGTGCGTTTCGAGTGTCGAAGGTTGTCGTTAAATCGATATCTTGTGTTGAACCGTCGATATAATGAAAAAATCGTTGATATAAGTGGAGAAATGATCGATATATTTGAAAAATCGTTGATATATTTTAGTGAATACGAAGTGGGGTATGTGGAAAAGAAGTTGCCGTGAGGGTAACTTCTTTTTATCGTGATGCGGGGATATGCAAAACAATATAAAAAGCTGGAAGAGTATCTTCCAGCTTAAGAGTTACTTTCAATTTGACGACCGCTATCTTCTTCAGTGTCTTGTAATAGGTTGAATACGTCTGCTAGGCAGAATGCAATGAACCAAGTCCATAGACCGTGGAAGAAAGCTGAGCTTAATTGAAGTGGTAATGTATAGTTTGTCATCGAGTAGGAAATACATCCACCGACGATTCCAATCATTGTTAATAACATTGTTTTTTGAGCATTTTCTTCTGGATTGAAGAGGAAGTAAATGTATCCACCTAGAATTGAAGCGCTTACAAGTGTTTCGATTCCGTTAAAGATGATATTCTCTCCAAGCTGAGTGTTTGTCCAGAAGCAGATTGCTCCGCCGATAATAGCAAACAGGACAGCTATTGTATATCGTATATATTGATTCATATGTTCATCTCCCTATGTAATAAGATGATTTGGAAGTCAAAAAGGTAGGTATAGTATATTGAAGTGAGTTTTAATTGTACGTATCTTTTTATAAAAAGATCATTGAAGAGTAACTAAGATGATCGGTTATTTAAACCGTTACGTGTATGGTGTCTGAAATATACCCGAATGCTCGTTTCTTTTTGCTTGTAAAATAAGAGAAACTTCCAAGTCTATATACTCTTTTTTTGTGAGTCTGCTTTCATTATAACACATTTAGGGACATAATAATAGAATTATCTGATTTTGTAATAAGTGTAAAAAATAAAAAGCGTGAGGAAATACAATTAACGGTGCAGTTTAGTGGAAGAAGGATTTTAATTTATTATGATGAAATATGTAATCAAGGTGAGATCTAAGAATGAGGCTTAAATACTATAAAAAATGTTTTATAGCATGAATGTAAGGGAGGAGAGCTAACTTGGAGTTCACAACAGAAAGATTAATAATTAGACCTTTTAAGAGTACTGATTTACAGGATGTATTTGCTATTTATAATAGTGATGATACATGTAAGTTCCTATTACATAATAAGTGGACTCATGAAGACATGCAGAAAAGATTTAATAAGAAGCTAGCAAATAATGTACTTACTAAAGAAACAATATTAAGTTTGGCAGTTATATACAAAACTAAAGTAGTTGGTGATTTATCAGTATGGTACACAAATATGAAAGACACTGTTGAGATTGGTTATAGTTTTGCAAATGAAGTAGCTGGGAGAGGTTTGGCAACAGAAGCAGTAAGTAGTTTGGTATTGAAATTATTTAATGAATGTAATGTACATCGTATACAGGCTAATCTTGATGCACGTAATACAGCTTCACAAAAATTGTGTGAACGAATAGGCATGAGAAAGGAAGCCCATTTCATACAAGATTTTTGGAATAAAGAGGAATGGACAGATAGTATTGTATATGGAATGCTATCCTCCGATTTGTAGTAATAAACTTAGTGATTTTATTATGCTAAAAGGTACGTTATTTGAATAACAAAGGGCATAACATATTAGTCATATATAATATGTTATGCCCTTTAATTTATTAACCGGTTTTATATGCGTTTGAAACGGCCGACAATTTCAACTGTTTCAGTAATGTTCATAAATGCTTTGTTATCCACTTGACGGATAATACGTTTCATTTCGCCTAACTCATAGCGAGTCACGACAGTGTAAATCATTTTTTTCTTATGGTTTGTATAGCCGCCGACAGCGTCTACCATTGTCACCCCGCGTATGCCGTGATGTAGTAGTGCGCTTTTTATTTCCTCGCCTTTTTCTGTAATAGTCATTATCGTTAATTTAATATGTTTCGTATGCACAGCGTCGATAACTTTGCTGACTACAAATCGACTAATTAACGTATAAAGTGTAATATCCCATCCGAAAATAAAACCTGCTGCTACAAGTAAGATTAAGTTGAATACAAATATGATTGCTCCAATTGAAACATCTCGATATTTCGCTACAATCAATCCAACAACATCAAAACCACCTGTTGAAGAAGCAAATCGGAATATAATTCCTGAAGCTGCTCCGCAGATAACACCACCGAATACAGAAGAAAGTAAAATATCGTCTGAAACTTGGTGTACCGGGATAATGTTCATCGCTAACGATGATACAGCTACAAAGTACGCTGTTAAAAAGGTTGTCTTCTTTCCTAAGTAAAAGTGACTTAAAATAAGAAGAGGAATGTTTAGTAAAAAGATAAGTGCACCGATATTGTAGTGCATTAAATAACCGATAATCATCCCTACACCAGCGAATCCACCGCTAATCATATTATGCGGGATAAAAAACATATTCATAGAAATTGCATACAAAATAGAAGCTATAAAAATAACAACCAACTGTATCATAAATTCTAAGTGAAATTTTTTAGCTGCTGGGAAGGATAAAAAGGCGGTGTCGGGAACGTAATCGGCGTCTCCTAGTTGACCCATAGTATGTTTCATCTCCATATTCATTTTTGATTACAAGAAGAGAATAAAGGTTTTTTCAAAAACTGGCAATAGTTTTATTATAATGCAAAAATTTTATAAATTTCTAATAAATCAAGCCTATTCATTGATGTGTGTGAATATGCTAAAGAAAGCGAATACAACGTTTCTTAATTATTGTTTTCTTGAGAAAATATGCAAAATACTTTTTTTGAAAATAAAAGGAAATAGAGAATATTTGCCCGATGTGCTAAAATGACCTTATTAAGGATGTGAAGCGATGGAATTTTTATTGCAGGATGCAATTCTATATATATCGTTTGTAACGACAGCACTTTGTTTATTAGAAGTTTTCTTCCTTACTAATGTTTCTCGCTTTGTGCGTCAACAAGCATCAAGCGGTAGACAAAGAGCTTTTGCGTTAGTTGATACATGTGAAGATAGTGCGGGAAATGTACCGCTATTTTCAATTTTTTATAAATATGGAATGATTCGTTCCGTACGCAGACAAGAATCAAGTGAAGAGAATGATGAGGTTGGTCCGTATACACCAATGTTTCGCTAAATAATTACGAAACATTGGAGGAATGAACATGTTAAAATCATACCGAGCTGCGCTCATTAGTTTATCAGTAGTACTTGTTTTTGTTTTATCTGGCTGCAGTAATGCAGGCACAATTGATTCACATAGTACGGGAATATGGAACCATTATTTCGTATATCCAATCTCGTATATGATTCAATTTGTTGCTCATCATATACCGGGAGCTAGCTTCGGGGTTGCTATCATTATTATGACGCTCGTTATTCGTTCAGCCATGATTCCATTAGCTGTTTCGCAATATCGCAGCCAAGCGAAAATGAAGAAAATGCAACCTGAATTGCAGAAGCTAAAGAAAAAATACGGTGATGTAAGCAAAGACCTTGAAAAACAAAAGCAGTATCAAAAAGAAATGTCAGAACTAATGAAATCAGGCGGTTGGAATCCACTTGCTGGTTGCTGGCCAATTTTTATACAAATGCCGATTTTCTCTGCTTTGTATTATGCGATTAGCAGAACGGAAGAGATTCGCACATCTTCGTTTTTATGGGTGAACCTAGGACATGCAGATCCATATCATATATTACCGATTATTGCAGCGTTAACGACATTTATTCAGATGAAAGTTTTCCAATCGAATATTACACCTGGAGAACAAGTACAGATGCTAAAGATGCAGCAAATTATGATGCCAGCAATGATTCTATTTATGGGGTTTGCGGCGCCATCAGGACTTGTGTTGTACTGGATAACAGGTAACTTATTTACAATGACACAAACAATTGTATTAAGAAAAATAATGGAACGTGAAGAGTTACAATTACAAAAAGCATAGAGAAACACCGCTCATTACGAGCGGTGTTTTTTATTTGAATCGTTAAGGAAATTTTAAGAAACCAATATTACTATTGGCGTTGTATACGAAAGTGTACATGCTTTAGAAATATGAAGGAGGAAATTTCCTATGAAGAAGAAAACAGTTGGTTATTTAGCGATTGCAGGTGCTTTATCATTCGGAATCATTGGAGGAGTCGGTGTTCCGGCATTCGCGGCAACAAATACTCCAACAGCTGAGCAAGCGACAAAAACAGCGAAAAAAGATTTAGATGCCGCTACAAAACAAAAAGTAAAAACGATTATGGACGATACAAAGAAACAGTTACAGGAGCTAGGTGTAAAGCTTCCAGAAAAAGAAAAACGTAAAGAAATGTTTGCGGGATTAGATGAACAGGCGAAAGAAAAAGCGAAGTCGATTTTAGAGCAAGAAAAGTCTGGAAAATTAACACGAGAACAAGCAAAAGAGGAATTAACAAAGTTAGGCGTAAAAATGCCGGAGAAAGGTAAGCGTGGAGACATGTTTGCTAACTTAGATGAACAGGCGAAAGAGAAAGCGAAGTCGATTTTAGAGCAAAAGAAATCTGGAAAATTAACGCATGAGCAAGCAAAAGAGGAATTAACAAAGCTAGGCGTGAAAATGCCGGAGAAAGGTAAACATGGAGACATGTTTGCTAACTTAGATGAACAGGCAAAAGAAAAAGCAAAGTCAATTTTAGAGCAAAAGAAATCTGGAAAATTAACGCATGAGCAAGCAAAAGAAGAATTAACAAAATTAGGTGTGAAACTTCCAGAGAAAGAGAAGCATGAAGATATATTTGCAGGATTAGATGAGGCAACAAAAACAAAAGCAAAAGCGATTTTAGACAATGAAAAGAAACAATTAGAGGCATTGAATGTTGATTTACCGCACCATAAGTTTTTTATGAAAAAAGATGAGAAATAATTGAATGAAGTCGTATCTTTCGTGTGGGCAACCGAAAGATACGTGAGAGGACCGATTTCTGTTAGCAGAAATCGGTCCCTTTTAATGATTTAATAAAATTTTTTTCATTGTTAGTATGTATCCGAAGACGCAGTAGAAGATTGCAAAACCGATAAACACTTCCGTATATTGATATTTACCCAATACGTAGAAGGAAACAGCTGGTATAATAGCTACCGCTAAAATGCTATAACCAGGATACTTGTGCCGATGCATGATAGCGAATAGAACAGAGAGAAACGTAGCGATGATACAAAAGACAGCAATCATTATTGGTGCACCTCCTAAATGGATTATACCATTTTTAGGGAAATAGAGAAGTTTTGTATCTTCTGTTATAATATAAGAAGATAAATATTTCCTATGTTATATAAAAAACATATTGATTTTTTCTAACAATTCAATATAATGAACAATAACTACAAAATTCGACATCAAGAAGTGATGATGAGGACACGATCAATTTTTTACGATTTCCAGAGAGGGAAGCCTTTGGCTGCGAGCTTCCTAATACGGAAAAATGGATTACCACCTCTGAACTGCAGCAGTGAACGAGCATCTAGTAATTGCTTGCCGGCAAAAACCGTTATTTAGACTTGAGAAATTGGTGAAGTGTGTTACTTTACGAATTGAAACAAGGGTGGAACCACGAATACAACACTCGTCCCTTTTTTAGGGAGGAGTGTTTTTTTATTTCATTTTTGCATCACACTAGGATTGGAAGGAGGATACGCAGCATGCATCATGATGAGAAGAACAAAATTGGTTTAACAGTAGCACTTTCTATCGTAGTAGGAACGATTATTGGATCTGGTGTGTTTATGAAACCAGGGAGCGTATTAGATTACTCGGGGAGTTCTAATATGGCCATTCTTGCTTGGGTAATTGGTGGTCTGTTGACGCTAGCAAGTGGTTTAACAGTTGCTGAAATTGGAGCGCAAATCCCGAAAAATGGTGGGTTGTATACGTATTTAGAGGAGATTTACGGAAGTTTTTTGGGATATTTATCAGGTTGGATGCAAACAATTGTTTATGGACCTGCTATTATCGGAACATTAGGTTTATACTTTAGTTCTTTAATGATTAATTTTTTCTATTTAGATAAAGTGTGGAATTTACCAATCGCAATTGGAACGGTTGTGTTCCTTGGCGTTGTAAATAGTATGGGAACAAAATACGGAGGTATCGTTCAAACAATCACGACAATTGGGAAGATGATTCCGATTGTGTTAATTGTTGTGCTAGGTTTCTGGAAAGGGAATAGCGATATTTTTAACGTAGTTGTGCCGATATCGGAAAATCAAAGTATCGGTATGGCAATTTTAGCAACGTTATTTGCTTATGACGGCTGGATTTTACTTGCTTCGATTGGTGGAGAAATGAAGAATCCAACAAAGTTATTACCGAAAGCAATGACAGTAGGGATTTTAATCGTAACGGCTGCTTACGTATTAATTAACTTGGCATTATTAAATGTATTACCAGCAGCGAAAATTGTAGACCTTGGAGAAAATGCAACAGCGACAGCTGCAGGCATGTTACTTGGAGAATATGGCGGAAAAATTATTAGTATCGGTATTATCGTTTCTATTTTCGGCTGTTTAAATGGAAAGATTTTAACGTTCCCACGTATCCCAATGTCTATGGCAGAGCGTGGACAACTTCCATTTTCTAAGTTTATTGCAAAGGAAAGTCCGAGATTTAAAACACCAGCAAATGCGATTACTGTTGAAATCATTTTAGGAATTATTTTAATGATTATTAGTGATCCAAATAAGCTATCTGAGATTTCCGTATTCATTATTTATATTTTCTATGTAATGACGTTTATTGGTGTCTTCATTTTAAGAAAACGTAATAAGAATAAAGAGCGTGCATATAGTGTACCGTTATTCCCAATCGTACCAATCGTAGCGATTTTAGGTTCGTTCTTTGTAATTGGTAGTGCGATTATTAACGATCCAGTAAGTTGTTTTTTATCGATTGGAATTGTATTTACGGGACTTCCGGTGTATTGGTATTTAAATAAGAAGAAAGAAACAGAATGATGAAAAGGTAGGCGTATTATACGCCTACCTTTTTTACTGTAAAAAAATTGTACTTGCGTCTATTTTCTATTTTGGTTACTATAGTCGTAGTAACCAAAATAGAAAGCGTGGGGAAAGACTTGAATTTTCGTGTTTATATTTTAGCTATCGCGGCTTTTGTAGTCGGAACGGTTGAGCTAATTATAGGAGGAACGCTCGATTTAGTTGCCAATGATTTAGGAGTATCTATTAGTGCAGCTGGTCAGCTTATAACAATATTTTCGGTAGTATTTGCTTTGTCAGGTCCAGTTTTATTAGCTTTGACAGGGAAGTTTGAAAGAAAAACATTGTATGTTGGAGCATTATCGATTTTCTTAATCGGAAATATTATTTCGGCATTTAGTGTGAATTACGGAATGCTGATGTTCTCAAGGGTTATTTGTGCGGCGAGTGGTTCATTAATTATTGCACTATCGGTAACACTTGCTTCTAGTGTAGTAGAACCGCATTTTCGTGCGCGTGCAATTGGAATCATTTTTATGGGAATTAGTGGATCACTTGTGCTTGGAGTACCGCTTGGTCTTGTACTCGGAAATGCATACGGATGGCGTGCACCATTTGTATTAATTTCGGTATTAACAGTTATGGCAATTGCTTGTATTTCATTATTCTTAACGAAAGTACCACCGACATCGGTATTATCAATAAAAGAACAACTTGCTACTTTAAAAGATAAAAAAATTGTAAGTGCACAGTTAACATCATTTTTGTTTTTAACAGGGCATTTAACATTGTATGCATATTTAACACCGTTTTTAAAAGATGTCATGCATGTTGAAGCAAACTGGATTAGTGTGTTTTACTTTATTTTCGGAATCGCAGCAGTAATTGGTGGCGGCTTTGGTGGCTGGCTTGCTGATAAATGGGGATCGAAGAAAAGTATTATTTCCATCATTATCGTATTTGCGTGTGCAATCTTCATACTGCCATTAATGACATTCTCATTCCCGCTCTTCATCATTATGATGGGACTTTGGAGTATGCTGAGCTGGGCGATTTCACCAGCGCAACAAAACTATTTAATTGAAATTGCACCAGAATCAGCTGGTATTCAGCAAAGTTTAAATAACTCTGCCCTTCATTTAGGAATTGCACTTGGTTCAACAGTAGGCGGAGTTGTTATCGAAAAATCATCTGTTATATATAATGCTTGGGTAGGCGGTGGCTTTATTATATTAGCATTGCTTTGCGCGATTTTCTCGATTACGAGAGGACGCTCTACTCAGTTCGTGAAAGAAGAATCTATCGTTTGATAGGTTCTTTTTTTATTTGGAAAAAATTGCAGGCTTTAGTAGAAAGGTGGAGAATTTATATGTAGCGAGGTGATGTATATGTATACGAATTTTTCAATTATTGGTCTTCTAATTTCAATGCTCCCTTTGTTTCTTATTATTCTTGCACTTAGATGGGTTCGTTTCATCTATAAAAATTCAGAGAAACAGGTAGAGCAAAATGAGAAAATCATTGAGCTGTTGATGGAGATAAAGGAACAAAACGAAAAGGAGTCTAAGTGAAAAACTAGACTCCTTTTTATTATTTAATTAGTATCTTAATTTCATTAACAAACTCTTAATTTCCTCATCTTCCATAAAGAGGTCATGGTGTTTCTGGGTAATCTTTGCAAGTGCAACGTCATGATAGAAAAATTCTGTAAAGAACTTTACGAAAGGTTGTGACATTGTTTTCATCGCTTGCCATGACTCTTGTTCTACGCCAGCAAATAAAATTTCACGATCGTCAACGATGAGTAGCAAGTAGCGCTCTAATGCATTAGGTTCTTCAGCTGGGATTAGAAAATGCATGTTTTCTAAGTCTGTTTCTACTTCTCCAACAATAAGGGATTCAATTTGAACACCTTGTTTTGCTTTTTGTTCTAGTAAAGGAAGATATTCTAAAAGAGTATCATTCCAAGCTGAAATACGGATTGATTCTTTTGCACTTTCAATGAGTTCTTTACTTTGAACTCGAATAGAAGATTGCATCTTTAAGCTCCACACACGGTCATCTGTAAATGATTTTTTTGATATATTTGTTTCCAGTTCTTTAATATTTGATTGGAATTCTGTCGTTAATTTTTCAATTGCTAGCTTTAGTGGTAATGCTGTATACAGTTTTTTCTTTTCTGAAACAGAATCCATTACCATTCCTTTATCGATTAGGCGTGCTAGCACTTCATATATTTTTGCTTTTGGAACACCTGAATGCTTCACAATCGTTGTAGCATCTAATGGTTCATTGCTTGATACGACAACTTCGTAAGCTTGGCTTTCATATTGTGAGAAACCGAATTTTTGTAACATAGTTACCTCCGAACGAATGAGATTATATTTTAAGGATAATGAACTATTTGTTTTTGCACAAGTGGTAGTCCGTTTTCTAATTGTATTAAGGTGAGAATTAATTTCAATTTTTTAATTTTATCTATTATACTTAATATAATGATTAATAAGATTTCAATTTAATGCGAAGGGGATGCTTGGGGGAAGATGTTAAGAAGTTTACGATTAAAAATTGCGGTAGTGTTTTCAGTTCTTATTTCTATGATGTTCGTAATATTGGGTACAGCTGTGTATCAATTACAGAAAGAAAAGGAAGTGCGTTCCTTAGACGAGTATTCTCAAAATGCGATGGATCTTGTGACAGAGCAACTTACGACATTTGTTCAAAGAACGGATGAAGATATGGGGTATTACGCGAACAGTAAGATGATTCGTAATATGCTTCAAGGTGGGGTTACTCCAGAAGAGGAAGCGTTTTTAACGAAAGAGTTTGCAGAGTATAAAAAGAATCATCCTGGTATTTTAGATTTATATATTGGTACGAAAGATAAAAAAACATTAAGTGCCAATCTTGCTGAAGGTGGGCAAGTGCCAGAAGGATACGATCCAACGACAAGACCATGGTATAAAGATTCAGAGGCTGATGTAAAAAAGGTCCATTGGGGACAACCTTCTTATGAAATTGCAACAGGAAAGTTAAGTGTAGGTGTTTCTAAAGCAATTACAGCTCAAGATGGATCTGTATTAGGCGTTGTTGCGATGGATGTATCGCTTGGGACGATTCAGAAGTTGCTTCACAATATTCAATACAATAATGACGGAGAAATGTTTATTATAAATGATAAAAATATGGCTCTTGTTTATCCAGAAAAGATAGGGAAAGATGTTTCTAAAGAGCCACTTATAAAGAGCTTAAATAAAGAGGTAACAAAATATGCGGTCACTACAATAAAAGGTGAAGATGTAGTTGTTTATAGTCAATCATTTGATACGATGAAATGGACGATAGGAATCTTTTATCCGAAAGAAACGATCGATGGGCTATTAAATAGTACGAGAAATACAGTTATTATAATGGCATGTATTAGTTTATTAGTTGGAATCGTAGCTTCCTACTTGTTCTCAAGAAGATTAGCAAGACCACTGCAACTATTAAAGAATCACGTGCAAAAAGTAGCAGAAGGCGATTTAACGCTCCGAATGAAAGTGACAAGTAAAGATGAAGTTGGAGAGTTGACTAAGCACTTTAATGATATGGTTGAACAAATGAATGAAATGGTAAGTAAAATTAAAAACAGCGTATCAACGGTGCAACAATCAACGAATAGTTTACATTATTTAACGAACGAAACAGTAGCGGCTAGTAGAGAAGTTTCAGGAGCAATGGATGATGTGAGCGGAGGAGCTTCTACTCTTGCGAATAGTGTGGATGAAGTTTCAGCTCAGCTCGAGAATATGGCGGAGTCAGTGGAACAAATGAATAGCTCCGTTGGTGAAATAAAAGGAGTGGCTGGCAAAGCGGAAGAGGCATCTAAGCAAGGATTAAATACAATGAGGAATTTAATCCGTACGAGGGGACAATCATCTTCGATTGTTGTTCATACAGAAGAAGCATCGGATAAGTTAGAACAAAGAGTTGGATCGATTCAAAATGTTGTTGAGCTTATAAAAGGCATTTCGGATCAAACAAATTTACTTGCTTTAAATGCATCGATTGAAGCTGCCCGTGCAGGTGAGCAAGGTAAGGGATTTGCGGTTGTTGCTGAAGAGGTGCGGAAATTAGCAGAACAATCAAAAGAGGCAACCGGAGAAATCACAACGATGATTGGTGATGTACAATTAGAAGTAAAAAGGGTTGTAGAAGTTGTAAGTAAATTGAAAGACATTGCAGATGTGCAAAATAAAGTGACGACAGAGGCGGAAATGGAGTTCCGCACAATTATGTCAGTCGTAAATACGATTAGTACTTCAGTTGAAAAAATTGTAGAAGAGGTACATAACATAGGTTACGAGCAGGGGGAAATTACAGCGGTAATGCATACAATTGCTGGTACGAGTCAAGAAAGTGCAGCTGTTTCTGAAGAGGTACATGCTGCAACGGAATCACAGGTGAATCATTTAGAAAAGGTAGCTCACACGATGGAAAGTTTGACAGAACATATGAGAGATTTAGAAAGATTAGTCGAGCAGTTTAAAGTGGAAGAGTAACATATTAGTAAAATGATGAGGATTTCGGTAAAATAGACAATGGATATATAAGAAACGATTATAGGAGGAAGACTACTATGGCAATTGTTGATGTATCGATTATTCCAGTAGGAACAGGTAATCCAAGTGTTAGTGAATATGTAGCAGAAGTACAAAAGGTGCTAGAGAAAAATGCGGATCGCGTGAAGTATCAATTAACACCGATGAATACAATTATTGAAGGAGATCTTCCTGTCATTCTAGAAGTAATTCAACAAATGCATGAAGTTCCATATACGAAAGGTGCACAGCGTGTTGCAACAACAATTCGTATCGATGATCGTCGTGATAAAGTAAGCACGATGGAAAAGAAATTAAACTCTGTTCGATCAAAATTATAAGGAAAAGCAGCGATTTTCGCTGCTTTTTTCATATAGGAGGTAGATAAGATGAGTGAAAAGTTTAATGAACAATTTGACGGGTTACTAGAAAAATACACGGAACTATTACTTGGAGAGAGCAATGAAGAGAGAAAAGAACAGGTGCAGAAGTGGGCACTGTATTCTTACATAGCGAAGACGCTGCCGGCTTTAGTGAAGCATTGGAATGAGACATATCCTGATGCGAAAGAAGAGATGGTACAGTTAATTACAGATATTAAAAGGCTGAATGAAGAGAAGCGAAATGAGCAATAAAAAAACTTGAGGGAAATATAATCGTAAGTTTTCTGTATTAATATCCTTATATAATTTACATGGAATATAAAGGATTTTATAGGCATGTCGAATATTTTCGACATGCCTATTTTATGCCTATTAAACTCCATTTTTCTAAATGTCGAAAAATATTTCAGGTATATTTATAAGCAGAAATATAGGTTTTTAAATGTTTTTATAGTATTTTATAAATTATCTAAATAATTATTTGTATCCAATAATTTTAAACAATGATATAATTTTGAAGAGGGGTAAAAAACAGATAAATTACAGTCATAGGGGTGAATTACATGGAACAATTAATGCGAAATTCGTTTTTTTTCTTATCTAAAAATAAAGCGCTAACAAAACTGGCTAAAAAGTACGGTTTACGCTTTGGTGCAGGTCGCTTCGTCGCAGGGGAGACGATTGAATTAGCGACAGCTGCCATTCAACAATTAAATAAGCAAGGTCTTTGCGTAACAATCGATTATTTAGGTGAATTCGTTGATAATGAAGCGGAAGCAAATGAAATGGCTAACCAATCGATTGAAGCGATCCGTGCAATTGGAAGAGAAGGTCTTGATTCGCAGCTTTCTTTAAAGATGACTTCTATGGGATTAGATATCTCTGATGAAATCGTAATGAACAATATGCGCCGTATTTTAGAAGCGGCGAAAGAAAATGGTGTGTTCGTTACCATTGATATGGAAGACTATACACGCTGTGGTAAAACAATTGATATCTTTAAACAATTAAAATCTGAATACGATAATATTGGTACTGTTATTCAAGCTTACCTATATCGTACAGAAAAAGATATTGAAGATTTAAATGCTTATAATCCGAATTTACGTCTTGTAAAAGGTGCTTATAAAGAACCTGAAGAAGTAGCGTTCCCAGACAAGAAAGATGTAGATGACAATTATAAAAAAATTATTAAAATGCACTTATTAAATGGAAATTATACTGCAATTGCTTCACATGACGAAGCGATTATTGAATATACAAAAAAACTTGCTGAAGAACATAATATTCCAAGGGATCAATTTGAATTCCAAATGTGATATGGTATTCGTAATGAGCGTCAACTTGAGCTAGTAAAAGAAGGATACAAAATGCGTGTTTACGTACCTTATGGAAACGACTGGTATGGATATTTCATGCGTCGTTTAGCAGAACGTCCAGCAAACGTTGCGTTCGTATTAAAAGGTATGGTTAAAAAATAACCAAGGAGAAAATACTCCTTGGTTATTTTAATTGCTGAAATGCATAATGTGCCATTTTCTTCGTATCAGGATATAGTTGCGCACGAGTAGAAGATAATACGACGTTAATGACGCGTTTACCGTCTTTTTCATCCACTGTTACGACTGTATATTTGCCAAGTGCTGATAGACCGCTTTTACTTCCAATCGCATATGGATCATCATATAGTTCTTCTCGTCCGTAGTTTGCGATGTTTGGAGAGCGTTCTGAAGTATGTAGAGTTGTACGTGTTGAATTCATATATTCTAAAACAACTGGATACTTTAATGCTTCTTTCGTAATAATAGCAATGTCATATGGCGATACTTTATTTCCAAGTGCATCAGCACCACTTGCGTTCTTGAAAGTCGCATGCTTTGTACCGAGTTCCTTCGCTCTAGCATTCATCATTTTCACAAATTCATTTTTTGATCCTGCGATATGTTCTGCAATTGATTCAGCTATTGGATCTGCACTAATGATAAGCATAAGTTTTAATGCCTCATCACGCTTTAATTTTTCTCCAGCACGAAGTTTAATTTTCTTACTTTGACTTTCTGTTTTAATTGCGTTTTCTGTAACTGTAATTTCTTCATCTTCTTTTACATTCTCTAGTAAAAGAAGGGTTGTCATCATTTTGGCTATACTAGCCGGATAAGAGCGTTCGTCTTCACGTTTCCCATACAAAATTTCACCTGTGTCTGCATCGATTGTAACTCCGTATTGCCCAGTAATATTAGGTTGATCAGCTCTTACAGATTGTTGCCTTTGTGCATAAGAGAAGAAAATCATCCCTGTAAATAGTGTGGCAATCATTACAATCATAACTATTGTTCGTTTCATTATAATTCCCTCATTTGTTACAAATAAATTGGGCAGAAAAAGCAGCCATTAATCATTATGCCACGTTCTCTGCCCAAAAATATAGCGTTATTTTTCGCCCATATTATGCTTTTTATATTGTTGGTTATTACCTTGACGTCCTTTTTCCACGCCGTGGTTATGCGGACCTGCGTTTCCAGTTACACTAGCTGCACTAATTCCAGCCTTTGAAGGGTTCTTCTTAAGTTTTGCCATATATATTCCTCCAGTTTCGTCAGATTATAAAAAGGGAAAGTGTATTTTAGTGAAGAAAATACATATATAGCATGGCCAAATGAAAGAAAAATATTTATTTCAGAAAATTTTATCAATAAATATATTGCGAAAATTTAAACAGTATCATATATTTATTAGTAGAGGCTCACTCATTGATTGCGACTTATGTCGAAAAATTGAATGAGCATTCATTCAAGAATAGGGGGAGAATTGGATGTTCCAAATTAAAAAGGCTGCTGTTCTAGGTTCAGGCGTAATGGGTTCGGGAATTGCGGCACACTTAGCTAATATTGGTATTCCGACATTATTGCTTGATATTGTACCACCTGCGCTTACGAAAGAAGAAGTGAAGGGACTTACATTAGAACATAAAAGTGTGAGAAATCGTTTTAGTAATACGGCTGTGCAAAAACTATTAAAGCAAAAACCAGCTCCTCTGACAGTGAAAGGAAATCTAGCACTGATTGAAGCAGGTAACTTAGAAGATGATCTTGAGCGTCTAGCTGATGTAGATTGGATTATTGAAGTAGTAGTTGAAAACTTAGATATTAAAAAGAAATTATTTGAAAAAGTAGACGCTGTTCGTAAACCGGGCTCAATTGTAAGCTCGAATACGTCAGGCATTTCAGTTGAAAAAATGGCAGAAGGTCGTTCAGACGACTTCCAGAAACACTTCTTAGGCACACACTTTTTTAACCCACCACGATATTTAAAACTTCTAGAGGTAATACCGACGAAAGAAACAGATCCACAAGTATTAAGCTTCATGAAACTATTTGGCGAAGACGTTCTTGGAAAAGGCGTTGTTATCGCAAAAGATACACCAAACTTTATTGGAAACCGCATCGGTACGTACGGTTTACTTGTTACTCTTCAAGAGATGGTAAAACGCGGCTATAGCATTGGGGAAGTTGATTCTGTAACAGGCCCACTTATCGGTCGTCCGAAGAGCGCAACGTTCCGCACATTAGATGTTGTCGGTTTAGATACATTCGTACACGTTGCAAATAACGTATATGAAAATGTGCAAGAAGAAGAGCGTGATGTATTTAAAGTACCAGCTTTCATGCATGACATGCTTGATAAAAAATGGCTTGGAAGCAAAACAGGTCAAGGCTTCTTCTTAAAACAAGGAAAAGAAATTTTAGAATTAAACCCTGAAACGATGGAATACGAAGCGCGTAAAAAATTAAAAGCTGCATCCGTAGAGTTAAGTAAACAAGAAAAAGGATTAGCGAATAAATTGAAAGCGCTTGTATACGCGAAAGACCGTGCAGGAGAGTTATTATGGAACATCATTACACCAACTCTTTTATACTCTGCAAAACTTCATAAAGAAATTGCTGACGATATCGTTGCAATTGACCAAGCGATGAAGTGGGGCTTCGGCTGGGAGCAAGGACCGTTTGAAGTGTGGGATGCAATCGGCGTTGAAAAATCTGTTCAAAAGATGGAAGAAAACGGCGTAGTTGTTCCTACTTGGGTGAAAGAAATGTTAGAGAAAGGTTTCACTACTTTCTATAAACATGATAACGGCGATAGCTACTATTACGATAATGGCGAATATAAGCTAATCGAGCGTAATAAAAAAGCAATTTCTCTTAAGCAATTAAAAGCGAAAAATGGTGTATTAAAGAAAAATAGCGGAGCGAGCTTAATTGATTTAGGCGACGGTATCCTTTGCTTAGAGTTCCATTCGAAGAGCAATGCAATCGGTATGGATATTACGCAAATGATTAACTATGCTGTTGATGAAGTAGAAAAGAATTATAAAGGTCTTGTTATCGGTAACCAATCGAAGAACTTCTGCGTTGGTGCGAACCTAGCAATGATCTTAATGGAAGCACAAGACGATAACTACTTTGAAATTGAGTGGGTTGTGAAAAACTTCCAAGATGCAATGACGAAAATTAAGTACTCTTCTAAGCCAGTTGTAGCAGCACCATATGGTATGACGCTTGGCGGAGGTACAGAAGTTTGCTTACCAGCAGCGAGCATTCAAGCTTCTAGTGAAACGTATATGGGCTTAGTAGAAGTTGGTGTTGGCTTAATCCCTGGCGGAGGCGGTAATAAAGAGCTATACATTAAACACTTAAACAAAATGGCAAACGGTGTAGAGTTTGATCTGCAAAAAGTTGCAAATAAAGTGTTCGAAACAGTCGCAATGGCGAAAGTTTCAACTTCAGGACAAGAAGCAGTTTCTCATAACTTCTTAGGTGATAAAGATGGTATTAGTGTGAATGGTGATCACTTACTATACGATGCGAAACAGAAAGCACTTGCTTTATATGAAGCTGGTTATAAAGCGCCGATCCGTAAAAAGATACCAGTTGTTGGGGAAACAGGATATGCAACTCTTGCACTTGGTGCGGAAGCAATGCATTTATCTGGTTACATTTCAGAGTACGATCTTCACATTGCTAAGAAACTTGCATATGTCATTGCGGGCGGAAAAGTGCCGTACGGAACAGAAGTTGATGAGCAATATTTATTAGATGTAGAACGTGAAGCATTTATTAGCTTAGTAAGTGAGATGAAATCACAAGCAAGAATGCAGCACATGTTTGTAAAAGGAAAGCCATTACGTAACTAATAACGAGGGGAGATATCGTTCATGAGAGAAGCTGTCATTGTTGCGGGAGCAAGAACACCAATTGGAAAAGCAAAGAGGGGTTCATTAAAAACAGTTCGTCCTGACGATCTAGGGGCGTTAGTAGTAAAGGAAACGTTAAAGCGTGCAAATTATGAAGGACCAATCGATGATTTAATTTTCGGTTGTGCGATGCCAGAAGCAGAGCAAGGTTTAAATATGGCTCGTAATATCGGCGGATTAGCAGGACTTTCTTACGATGTTCCAGCTATTACGATTAACCGTTACTGTTCTTCAGGTTTACAAAGTATCGCTTACGGAGCTGAGCGTATTATGCTTGGTCACTCTGAAGCTGTATTATCAGGCGGAGCAGAATCAATGAGTTTAGTTCCAATGATGGGACACGTTGTTCGTCCGAATAGTCGCCTTGTAGAAGCGGCTCCAGAATATTATATGGGTATGGGACATACAGCAGAGCAAGTTGCTGTGAAATATGGAATTTCTCGTGAAGAGCAAGATGCATTTGCAGTAAGAAGTCATCAACGCGCTGCGAAAGCATTAGCTGCAGGAAACTTTGCTGATGAAACAGTATCTGTAGATGTGACGTTACGCTCGGTTGGATCAAACAATAAACTGCAAGAAGAAACAATCACTTTCGCACAAGACGAAGGTGTAAGAGCAGAGACAACGCTAGACATTTTAGGGAAATTACGTCCAGCATTTAACGTTCGCGGTTCTGTAACAGCTGGTAACTCTTCACAAATGAGTGATGGTGCAGCATCTGTACTATTAATGGATCGCGAAAAAGCAGTGAGCGATGGCATGAAGCCACTCGCGAAATTCCGTTCATTTGCAGTAGCTGGCGTACCACCAGAAGTAATGGGAATCGGTCCAATCGCTGCAATTCCGAAAGCGTTAAAACTAGCTGGTTTAGAGCTATCTGATATCGGCCTATTCGAACTAAATGAAGCATTCGCTTCACAATCAATCCAAGTTATTCGTGAACTTGGTTTAGATGAAGAAAAAGTAAACGTAAACGGCGGTGCAATCGCACTTGGACATCCACTTGGCTGTACAGGAGCAAAACTAACACTATCTCTTATTCACGAAATGAAACGCCGCAACGAACAATTCGGTATCGTAACAATGTGTATCGGCGGCGGAATGGGAGCAGCGGGAGTATTTGAATTACTATAAAAAAAGTGGAATCGGCTTGTTCAGAATGTGAGGGGGATGGAGCTTCAGACGTAGAGGCGCTCTTTGCCTCGTAGGAAGAAGCGAAGCCACCGAACATTCTAGCCGCTGGAACTGGACTATAAAAAAAGTGGAAGTGGCTTGCTCAGAACAGGAGGGCGTTGGAAGCCCTGACGAAGAGGCGCTTTTTGCCTCAAAGGAAGGGGTGAAACGACCGACTGTTCTAGCCACTGAAACTGGATTATAAAAAAAGAATGGAAGCAACAAAGGTTTATAAAAACAAAAGGGAGAGCCAGCTTCTTTCAAAAAGAGAGAAGCGGCTCATGAAAATATGAAGGAGGAAATTTTCATGGAAAAAACAGTAGGAAATGCGGTTAAAGGCGGTAGCTTTTTAGTAGATGAGATTACGATTGATCAAGTGTTTACGCCAGAAGATTTTTCATCTGAGCATAAAATGATTGCTAAAACGACAGAGGACTTTATCGTAAATGAAGTTCTTCCAGAGCTTGAATATTTAGAGCAACATGAGTTTGATCGTTCAGTTCGTCTTTTAAAAGAAGCTGGAGAACTTGGTTTATTAGGCGCTGACGTACCAGAAGAGTACGGCGGAATTGGTCTTGATAAAGTAAGCTCAGCGTTAATCGCAGAGAAATTCTCTCGCGCTGGTGGTTTTGCAATTACTCACGGTGCTCACGTAGGTATCGGATCTTTACCAATCGTATTATTCGGTAACGAAGAGCAAAAGAAAAAGTATTTACCATTACTTGCAACTGGTGAAAAATTAGCTGCATACGCATTAACAGAGCCAGGTTCAGGATCTGACGCATTAGGCGCAAAAACAACTGCACGTTTAAATGCAGAAGGTACACATTACGTATTAAACGGTGAAAAACAATGGATTACAAACTCTGCATTCGCTGACGTATTCGTTGTATATGCAAAAATAGATGGCGAGCACTTCTCAGCATTTATTGTAGAGAAAGACTACGCTGGCGTATCTACAAGCCCAGAAGAAAAGAAAATGGGTATTAAATGTTCTTCAACTCGTACGTTAATTTTAGAAGATGCGTTAGTACCGAAAGAAAACTTACTTGGTGAAATCGGTAAAGGTCATATTATCGCATTCAACATTTTAAATATCGGTCGTTATAAATTAGGTGTTGGTACAGTTGGATCTGCGAAACGTGCAGTAGAAATTTCAGCACAATATGCAAACCAACGTCAACAGTTCAAACAACCAATCGCTCGCTTCCCATTAATTCAAGAGAAACTTGCGAATATGGCAGCAAAAACATATGCAGCTGAAAGCTCTGTATATCGTACAGTAGGTTTATTCGAAAGCCGCATGAGCACATTATCTGAAGAAGAAGTAAAAGACGGTAAAGCAGTAGCAGCTTCTATCGCTGAATATGCAATCGAGTGCTCTTTAAACAAAGTATTCGGTTCTGAAGTATTAGACTATACAGTAGATGAAGGTGTTCAAATTCACGGTGGTTACGGATTTATGGCAGAATACGAGATTGAAAGAATGTACCGTGATTCTCGTATTAACCGTATTTTTGAAGGAACGAACGAAATTAACCGCCTAATCGTACCAGGTACGTTCTTACGTAAAGCGATGAAAGGTGAATTACCACTTCTTCAAAAAGCACAAAAATTACAAGAAGAGTTAATGATGATGATGCCAGAAGAAGTGGGTGATGAGCCATTAGCACTTCAAAAATATTTAGTAAGTAACGCGAAGAAAATCGGCTTAATGGTAGCTGGATTAGCAGCTCAAAAATATGGTAAAGCATTAGATAAAGAGCAAGAAATTCTTGTGAATATCGCTGACATCGTAAGCAACCTATACGCAATGGAATCAGCTGTTCTTCGTACAGAAAAAGCGATCAAAACAACTGGTCTTGAAAAGAATAAACAAAAAGTGTTATACACTGAAGTATTCTGCCAAGAAGCATTCAACGAAATTGAAGCAGATGCGAAAGAAACACTTATCGCAGTTGAAAACGGCGACATGCTGCGCATGATGTTATCATCATTACGTAAATTAACTCGCCATACACCACTTAACGTAATTCCGAAGAAACGTGAAATCGCTGCGAAAATTTTAGAAGATGAGCGTTACACAGTTTAATAGCTGTACAGAAAAGTAGTCGTATAAACGGCTGCTTTTCTTTTTTTTTGGAAAAAATGAAATTTTTAGTGACATAAAACTAATGACATTAGTATAATAAAACTAATAGTATTAGTTTTCGTGAAAAGGGAGATGGAAATATGAGAATGATACATGAACAAACGGTATATCAATTGTCATTTTTGCCAAGAGTGTTTCCTGTGAATTGTTACTTTGTGGAGGAAGAAGATGGTTTAACTTTAATTGATGCGGCTTTGCCATATAGCGCAAAAAGTATTTTACAGGCGGCTGAGAAAATAGGAAAACGAATTACTAAGATTGTATTAACACATGCGCATGATGATCACATAGGTGCATTAGACGCATTAAAGGAAGTACTCCCTCATGTTCCAGTCTATATTTCTAAGCGGGACGCAAAGCTGTTAGAAGGAGATACGACGTTACAAAAGGATGAACCAAATATACCGATAAAAGGCGGTGTACCTAAAAAGGTAAAAACGGTACCTGATGTTTTATTAGAAGATGGAGACCGAGTTGGATCGCTTCTTGCGATTATGACACCGGGACATACGCCAGGATCCATGTCGTTTCTTGATGTACGAAATAAAGCTCTTATTGTTGGGGATGCATTTCAAACAAGAGGAGGTATGGCTGTTTCGGGACAAATGAAATTTTGGTTTCCGTTTCCTGCGATGGCAACGTGGAGTAAAGAAATATCAGTACAAAGTGCAGAGAAGTTAAGCGAATATGAGCCTTCCTTGCTTGCGGCAGGACATGGGAAAATGATAAAGAATCCAGGCACTGCCATAGAGCTTGCTATTAAGGAAGCGAAACGGAATATAGAAAGTAAGAAAGAGGGTTAATTTATGTCACCGAGAATCGGACTTACATTACAGAAAATTGTAGAAACAGCTGCAGAAATTGCAGATGCAAATGGAATACAAGAAGTGACATTAGCTTCATTAGCGCAAAGGTTAGGGATACGTTCGCCCTCACTATATAATCATGTAAAAGGGTTACAAGATGTACGGAAAAATCTTGGTATTTACGGAATCAAACAGCTGCATAACAAACTGGAAGAAGCGGCCGAGGATAAACGTATGGATGAAGCAATTCATGCATTAGGAGAAGCGTATGTAGCATTTGTCCGAAAACATCCTGGACTATATGAAGCAACTTTTTTACGAGATGAAGAAGTAAGAAAAGCAGGTGACGGAATTGTAAAGCTTTGTCTTCAAGTATTACAACAGTATGGCTTAGAAGGAGAGAATGCACTTCATGCGACACGCGGATTCAGAAGTATTTGTCATGGATTTGCTTCGATTGAACAGCAAGGCGGATTTGGTTTGCCGTTAGATCTGGATACAAGTTTACATGTATTATTGGAAACGTTTATTAAAGGGTTACGTGAATAAGAAGCGAGGCAAACAAAAACCTTAGAAGTGATTCTAAGGTTTTTTAGTGCATATGATTCGAAAAGAGCGGTAGGCTTTTTCTCATTACATGATATTATTTAGCAGGTTTGAAAAATGTGTATATAGCTACGGAAAGGCAAACGAAAATAAAAGCAATAGGATCTTGATATGGACTAGGCTCAGAGCCCTTCTGGATTTCTGTAAGGAAGTCATGTGTTTTCATGCTCATTGCTCCTTTAACTAATAAGTTTTATATGATGCGAGGGTTATAGTGGATAGGGAGTATTTTTTGAAATTTCATATAATAATTATTGCATAGCAATTCTATTCCTAAAACTATAAAATATAAAGTTTTCATAATATGTAAAATTACATATTATTCTTTTTGTAAAATTCGTTATATTATATTTATATTTAAATTAAAGGATTTTAATGAGATAAATGAGAATAACTGGAGGGATACTGTGGGTAAAACAGTGTTAGAAGCGTATAGTGTGGAAAGAAAAATCGAGAATATAACATATAAAAATCTATTTGTAATGATAGCAATGATTATAGGGATTTCACTCCTAGGAGGATTATTTCTTGGTTTAGCCTTTGAGATTTATGGAGAAGAAGCATTAAGTACTAAATTAGAAGGATATTACTTACTCTTATTCGATGCAATTGTTGTTGCTATCGTTTTATTAGCTTATAAACCAGTTCTTCATTTTATTAAATACATTTGGGATGTATCCGTTTTGAAGAATGGGAAGACATATTTATATCTATTAATTGGTTTTATTATCATTGCAGTATCACAATATTTAATGTTACATGTGTTTAGTTTTGAAAGTGCAGCAGAACAAAAGGAACAATTAGGAGGTTTAGGACTTCAAAATAACATACAAAGTATTATATATGTGTTAAGTATTGCTATCATTACGCCGGTTAAAGAAGAAATTCTATTTCGAGGTATTTTATATCGATTTTTAGAAAAGAAATATAATTTTTTAGTTAGTATCATTATTTCTTCCTTCATTTTTGGAATTCTTCATGGAGGTCTTCTAATTACAGCAACGATTATGGGAATGGTATTTGCAATGTTATACAAAAAGACGCAATCTATTATACCTAGTATTATTTTACACATTGTATGGAACTTACTTGTGAGTATAAGTATGATTGTATCTCTATAAAAATAAATACATAACCAGTATAAAAGATGAATGGCTTAGCTATTCATCTTTTATTTTGTATGCACGTGAAAAAGTTAATTCATGTATACAATCAAAAAATAGCTAAATACTAACAGTGAACGAATAAAGAAAGGTAGGAGTATTCCATGCAAAATTTAACAGAGCTTGAAGTAGAAAACTTACGTCATTTAATTGGTGGACACGCAACAATTATTAACAAGTTGGAGCAGTATGCACAAACGTGTACAGATCCACAATTGAAACAAATGTTACAAAAGGATGCGCAAGATGCACGAAATACGAAACAGCAATTAATGACTTTCCTAGGATAGGAGGAAGCGGAAAATGAATGAAAAAGATATGGTAAATGATTATTTAGCAGGATTAAATGCAAGTTTAACAAGCTATGCAAATTATATTGCTCAGTCTGATAATGAGCAGTTACATCAAACGTTAATTCAAATTCGTAATCAAGATGAGATGCGCCAACGTAATATGTATGAGTACGCAAAGCAAAAAAGTTATTACAAACCGGCAGCACCTGCTAATCCAATGATTGTGCAGCAATTAAAAAGTCAATTAAGTGCGGAATAACGGGATGACAAAAAACGGGCGAATGAAGTCGCTCGTTTTTTGTTTTGAGCATGTCAATAAATATAAAATAAATATTTTTCCAGTTGTAACAAATATGACGAAAATGGAATATAACAATTCACAAAAAGGACAAATACTTTGTTCAATATTTCACAAAGTATCCATGGTTTCTATCGTGGGAACCTCTATAATTAGGAGTGTAAAGAGCAAAAGAAATAGATTATATGATCAATTAGGAGAGATTGCTATGAAAAGACATACAAGAAAAATTGCAATTATCGGTACTGGATTAGTTGGATCAAGTTGTGCGTATTCCATTGTAAATCAAGGAATTTGCGAAGAACTATTATTAATTGATATAAATCATGAACGTGCAGTTGGGGAAGCGATGGATTTATCACATTGCATTAACTTTACAAATACAAGAACAAAAGTATATGCAGGAAGCTATGAAGACTGCAAAGATATGGACATTGTTATTATTACAGCAGGGCCAGCACCAAAACCTGGACAAAGTCGCTTAGATACTTTAGGAGCGAGTGCGAAGATTATGGAAAGTGTTGTTGGCGGCGTAATGGAAAGTGGATTTGATGGTATTTTCTTACTTGCATCGAACCCAGTTGATATTATTACATATGAAGTGTGGAAATTATCTGGATTACCTAGAAATCGCGTAATCGGTACTGGTACATCATTAGATTCTTCTCGCTTAAGAACAATTTTATCTGAAATGCTACATGTAGACCCTCGTAGTATCCATGGGTATTCATTAGGAGAACATGGTGATTCTCAAATGGTTGCTTGGTCTCATGTAACTGTTGGTGGAAAGCCAGTTCTGCAAATTTTAGAAGAACAAAAAGAACGATTTGGTGAAATAGATTTAGATGAAATTGTTGAGAAGACTGCAAAAGCTGGCTGGGAAATTTATAAACGAAAAGGTACTACTTATTACGGAATTGGAAATTCTCTAGCATATATTGCGAGTTCAATCTTTAATGATGATCACCGTGTTATTGCTGTATCAGCCATTTTAGATGGTGAGTACGGTGAATATGATATTTGTACAGGAGTACCTGCTATTATTACTAGAGACGGTATAAGAGAAGTTGTAGAACTCAATTTAACAGAGGATGAAGAATCTCGATTCGCAAAATCAAACGATATTTTACGTGATTATATGAAAACAATTGGTTACTAACTTATAGAAGAAGGTGAAACGAATGAAGGAATATATAATGTCTCGTGTATTTAAAGCATCTGCTGGAATCGCACAAGGTATTTTCGTATCCCTCGGAATTGGTTTACTGATCGAAAATATAGGAAGAATTGTTGATATACCATTACTTATTACAATCGGAGTTGTTGCAAAATCCCTTATGGCACCGGCGATTGGTGCCGGCATTGCTTTTATGCTCGGTGCAAACGGTCTTGTAATCTTCTCGGCGATGGTAGCCGGAGCAATTGGTGCCGGATCCATTTCAATTACTGAAGCTGGTCTAATTATTAAAACAGGTGAGCCAATCGGTGCATTATTAACAGCAACTTTAGCTGTATATATTGGTAAACGTTTAAGCGGAAAAACTGCGTTAGATATGATGCTCGTTCCATTTGCAGCAATATTAGGTTCTGGTTTAGTTGGTATTTGGTTATCTCATAATATTACTCCTGTTTTAAATGCAGTTGGAGCGTTTATTAAAGATAGCTCAGCTGGTAGTCCGTTTATTGCTTCTATCGTCATTGCAGTAGTTTGGGGACTATTACTTATCTCTCCAGCTTCATCAGCTGCGTTAGCAATTGTACTTAGCTTAGACGGTGTTGCAGGTGCTGCTGCTCTTGCCGGATGCGTCGCTCAGTTTATCGGATTCTCTGTCATCTCAGCGAAAGAAAACAATTTAGGTGGCATATTAGCTCAAGCACTTTGTACTCCGAAAGTACAGTTGCCAAATATCACTAAAAACCCAATGATTCTCGTTCCAACTGTCGTCGCCAGTGCTATAGTCGGTCCAGTATCAGCATTAATTTTCCAACTGGAAGCAGGAAAGGAAATTGCAGGTCTTGGATTAAGTTCTCTTATCGCACCAATTAATTTAATTTCCAGCCAAGGGTGGGAAGTTCTCCCGGCGATGGTAATTACTTATATCGTCATTCCAGTAGCTGTTTCTTATATACTTTACATTGCTCTTAAAAAAGCAGGTCGTATTCACTCTGGTGATATGACTGTACCGCAATCTTAAGTTGAAAATCTCCTTACTAATAGATAAAAGCAGACTGAGAAGCCACAGTCTGCTTTTTTGTCATGCTACATTCTATGATTTTGTTTTACTGGAACTCTTATCGGTTCTTTGGCCAATAAGAGCTGAACGCCGAAGTAAAGTATACTTGCAAGCGTCATTCCAGAAACGGCATCTACAAAGGCATGCTGCTTCGTAAATAGCGTTGATAAAATAATAAGTGTACCGAAGAAAGTAAGGATGTAATATTCACAAGCATGCTGTTCTCTACGCTTAAAGGCAGCTAACATAATTACAAATGTAGTAAGAACGTGAATGCTAGGGAAACAGTTTACAGGTTGATCGATACTATAAATATAGCGAACTAGTTCAGAAAATACATCTGTCCCAACGACAGTCGGACGCGGTACAGTTGTTTGCCAAAAATAATAAATAGAAAAACAAGCAAGCTTTCCAAAAATAATACTACTTAAAGTGACATAATATTGCTTTCGGTCTGCAAAGCAGTAATAAATAAGTGCGCCGTATAAGTATGGAAACCAAAGTAAATAAGGAATAATAAATGCTTTTACAAATGGAATCCAATCATCTACTATAGTTGTAACGTCTACTGCGTGAACAGTCGATTTATTTAATACGTCGTAAAGGGGACTTACGAGTACGAGTAGAAGTATATAACTTAACGGAAGAAAAGATGAAAGTTTAAATTTCTTCATGTTGATCTCCTATGTTTAGTAATGTAAGTAAATTCAATTGATTATAATATAGAAACGTGAATTGGGCTATCGATTTTACTTACATTTTCTTGAATTAACCTTACGTTTTTGTCACTTGACTAAAAAGAAGGGAAGGGTGCTAAATGAAGCGTTTATCGTATTTCTTATTTTTTATATTGATATGCCTAGTCGGTGCTGGGTGTGCAAAGGATAAAGAAGGAGAGAAATTAGAATATAACGGAAGAGCACTCGTAATTGGAGTTGTTGGAGAAAAGCCGAAAGATACGTTTAGGAATGTAAAGTTTGAGGAAATGAAGTTAGAGGTACTGGAAAAGAAATCTAAGGAAGTGGATGGTTTTCTAATAATGAAAGATCACTTTCAAGAAGCCTCAACAGAACAGTATAAAAATGTATTTTCATCGCTAAAGAAACCAGTGTTTTTTATCGGTTTACAAGATAAATCATATTCAATTTTTATTACAAAAGGGATAGAGTATAACAGTGCACGAAAAGATGTAAATGCGATGTATACGCAAGGTTTTGCGAATATCGGAAGTGGTGAAGGGCAACAATGGGCAATTGGTTTATCAAATGGTGGAAACACAGAAGAAAGTATTCATAATATGTATAGCGTAGTATTTCAAACAATTGCAGATTATTTGAATAGATGATGAAGGAGCGTGTAAAAGAGGCTTCTTATTTTTTAAAATAAACGTTTGTTTAAGCTGTATGTTCGGTAGGAAGAAACTCCTGTAGTTCAAAGGCTAAGAAAGAAAAATGGAGAATTAATCAAACGCTTGTTTAAGATATATGTTTGGTGCAGAATCTAAAAAATTTATATATTTATTTTTTTCTTAACAAATGGCGGAAAAATAAGAAAAATTCGCAGGATTATTAAAAATTATCACGAAATAAGTAAAAGTTTAGCGAATAATGGTTTGAAATAATAAAACGTTTTCTATATGATAAAGGTAAAGGTTAGTAAAAAAGTAGGTGAATTTATGACAGTAACATTTTATTCATATCCAAAGTGTGGCACATGTCAAAAGGCAAAGAAATGGTTTGAGGCAAACGATGTAGCATATGAGATGATTCATATTGTTGAAAATCCACCATCAAAAGAAGATTTACGTAATTTACATGAAAAAAGTGAATTACCATTAAAAAAATTCTTTAATACAAGTGGAATGCGTTACCGTGAACTTGGTCTAAAAGATAAGTTGAAAGATGCAAGCGAAGACGAAATGTATGAGCTTTTAGCATCGGATGGCATGTTGATTAAACGTCCAATTGTAACAGATGGAACGAATGTAACACTTGGTTTTAACGAAGAGCAGTTTGAAAGTGTGTGGAAAAAGTACCAATAAGGTATTTTTACATAATTAATACATTCACTGGAGGTACAGTCATGAGCATTCCAAATAATTTACGTTACTCTGAAGAACACGAATGGGTAAAAACTGAAGGTAATGAAGTTGTTATCGGTATCACTCACTTTGCACAAGGTGAGCTAGGCGATATCGTATTCGTTGAACTTCCTGAAGTAGGTGCAACAATCGAAGCTGACGAGCCATTCGGAAGCGTAGAATCTGTTAAAACAGTTTCTGAGTTATACGCACCTGTAAGCGGTAAAGTTGTAGCAGTAAACGAAGAATTAAGTGACCAACCAGAACTTGTTAACGAATCTCCATACGAGGGTGCATGGATGGTTAAAGTTGAACTTTCTGATGCAAGCCAAGTTGAGAAGTTATTAACTGCAGAAAAATATGCAGAAATGACAAACCAAGACTAATTATAGTCGACTAAAGGACAGCCTTTGTGCTGTCCTTTTTTATTTTGTGTGAAATAATGAAATTCAAGTTATATGTAAATAAATAAGCTATTATGAGAAAAACTGTTTTGTGGTAAGGTTTCATAAGTCTTCACAATCTAAACGAGCCGCTTGCGCTTTTCATTGTCCAGCTCCAGCGGCTAGAACAGTCGGTCATTTCACTCCTTCACTTGAGGCAAAAGGCGCCTCAAGTGAAGGAGTTCGGGTGCCCTCCTGTTCTGAAAGAGCCGCTTGTGCTTTTCATTGTCCAGCTCCACCTCCTAGCCCTTCATGTCTAAGAACCTTCCGTACGAAGAAGACAAAAAGCGTCTTCTGTACGAAAGAACCTTAGCCAACAGGGCTAAACAGTCGGTTCTGCTTTTCTTTATGATCCAGCTCTAGCGGCTAGATTGTTCGGTGGCTTCGCTTCTTCCTGCAAGGCCAAAAGCGCCTTTACGTCAGAAGCTCCATCCCCCTCACAATCTGAATGATCCGCTTGCGCTTTTCTTTGTGATCCAGCTCCAGCGGCTAGAACAGTCGGTCATTTCACTCCTTCACTTGAGGCAAAAAGCGCCTCTAGTTCAGGAGTTCCAATGTCCTCTTGTTCTGAGCAAGCCGCTTCCGCTTTTCTTTTGCAAAAATAAACAGGAAACAACATGAAAATAACGAATATACTATATACTAAGTTCAATGTTATATAGTATATGGTGATCGGGTGATGACATATGATTTATGTAGAAAAAGTCATTATTGTAGAAGGTACATCAGATAGAAGAAAGATTGAATCTATTATTCGTGAACCGGTGGAAATTGTTTGTACAAATGGTACAATTGGTTTGTCGAAAATGGATGAGCTCGTTGATCAGTTTTTTGATAAGGAAGTGTATGTGCTAGTGGATGCTGATGCTGCTGGAGAAAAGTTAAGGAAACAATTTCGAAAAGAATTTCCGCAAGCCGAGCATATCTATATTGATCGCTCGTACCGAGAAGTGGCAACTGCGCCATCTACACACTTAGCAAATGTATTATGGGGAGCCGACATTGACGTTTATACAGAATATTTACGGTAAGGAATGATAGAAGTGATTGATTGGACAGGAGCCGAAGCTACAGCCCTAATAGAGAACGAAGAAAAAACAGTATTATATGTATATACTCCAATGTGTGGAACATGCCAATTAGCAAAAAAGATGTTAACAGTCGTTGAGATGACAATTGAAGGCCTCAAAATTGGGATGTTAGATTTAAATTATGCTCCGTATTTAGCGAAAGAGTATGGGATTGAAAGTGTACCTTGTTTACTTGTTTTTGAAAATGGGAAACTGATGAAGAAGATATACGCATTTCATTCGGTTGAATATTTATATACGGAATTAAAGTAGGCGGCAAAATTTTTGCCGCCTCGACATATTTCTTGGGAAATATGTCGAGATGCAGGGTGGATACAGTATTTGTCGAGCGAAAATAACAGGATTGCTCTTTAGTGAGAGGGAATGGTATGTAATAGAAAGTGATATGAAGGATGTGATTTAGGATGAGATTATATTCTTTGCTTCAATCATTTGTAAATTACGCTAATGGTCAATATCATTTAGAACCGCTTTTAAGACAAGAGGAAAAAACTGTTAATTTTCGTTTTGGAGATGAAAGTTGTTCGTTACAAATTTCAAGAGATTATATAGAGCTGGTACATGAGGAAAGAGGAACGGAACAAATCATTTGCTTAGATGAAAAGGATATAGAACAATTGGTGAATGGAAATGTACGATTGCAAATGTTAATGAACGATGGACGTGTACAATATTCGGGAACGTATCGAACGATGTTATTAGTGGAATCGATGTTTCATATATGTAAACCGATGTCAGTAGGTGCTTAAAATTCTGAAGTTTCATTTTTTACGAAAATTTCTGTTGACATGGTGAGTGTATATTGATACAATTCAAGTCATAAAATATAGACAATTTAATAAATTTCAAATCAGACGAAAATTGAATCTGATTTCTCTTATCAAGAGAGGTGGAGGGACTGTGCCCTGTGAAGCCCGGCAACCGTCAACTTATGTTGAAATGGTGCCAATTCCTGCAAAGCGAATGCTTTGAGAGATGAGAGAGAGGGATAATGTTGTTATATACGCATATAAACCTTTCTGCTTCTCTAAAGCAGAAAGGTTTTTTTATTGTTTGAATGTGGAGGACATTCAAATAATAAAGGTAGTGATAACGGTGGACTACACGCATTAAACATAAAAAATTGCGGAGTCGACCTAAAATCTTTATGAAATCTAGCTCCAGCGGCTAGAACAGTCGGTCGTTTCATCCCTTCGTATGAGGCAAAAAGCGCCTCTACGTCAGGGATTCGGGCGTCCTCTTGTTCTAAACGAGCCGCTTGCGCTTTTTATTTAAAAAAGGGGTGAACATCATGATTCTATTAGAGAACGTAAAGAAAATATATAAGGCGAAAAGCGGTGATGTCACTGCTGTAGATAACGCCAATTTAAAAATAGACAAAGGTGAAATCTTTGGTGTTATCGGATATAGTGGCGCTGGAAAAAGTTCTTTAATCAGATTGTTTAATCAGTTAGAGAAACCGACTTCTGGCCAAATTACAATTGCGAATCGTGTTATATCAGCAATTACAGGAAGTGAACTTCGTAAGGCAAGGCAAGAAATCGGAATGATTTTTCAGCACTTTAACTTACTTTGGTCACGAACTGTACGTGAAAATATAGAGTTTCCACTTGAAATTGCAGGTGTTGATAAAGCGCAGAGAAGAAAACGTGTTGATGAATTAATTCATCTCGTTGGATTAGAAGGGAGAGGAGACGCGTACCCATCTCAGCTGAGCGGAGGACAAAAGCAACGCGTCGGGATTGCAAGAGCTTTAGCTAATAATCCACAAGTGCTTTTATGTGATGAAGCAACGTCAGCTCTTGATCCAGAAACGACAGATCAAATTTTGGATTTACTATTAGACATTAATAAGCGCCTTGGTTTAACAATTGTACTCATTACACATGAGATGCACGTGATTCGAAAGATATGTAACCGAGTAGCGGTAATGGAGAGAGGAAAGATTGTAGAAACAGGTCCAGTACTTGATGTATTCCGTAATCCGAAGCAAGATATTACGAAACGATTTGTACAGCAGTTAACAGATTCTGAAGATACAAATGAAACAATTGAAAGTTTAATTGAAAAATATCCAGATGGAAAAGTAATTCGTTTGCAGTTTATCGGTGAGGCTGTAGAAAGACCAGTGCTTCAACGATTAATGCAACGCAGTGATATAGAAGTTAGCATTTTGCAAGGAAATATTGCACAAACGAATAACGGTTCTTACGGTAGTTTAGTTGTTCATTTAAATGGTGAGGAAACAGCGATCCAGCAAGCAATAGAAGGAATTCATCAAGATCAAGTAGAGCTGGAGGTGATTGCACATGGATAAGTTACTCGCAAATGTTGATTGGAATCAAATGTTAGAAGCAACTGGTGAAACGTTATATATGACGGCAATCGCAGCTCTTGCGACATTTGTTTTAGGACTAATTTTAGGATTGTTACTCTTCATGACAGCGAAAGATAATTTATGGGAAAACAAATCAATTAATACGGTGATTGGAGCATTCGTAAATATATTCCGCTCTATACCGTTCATCATTTTAATTATTTTATTAATCCCATTCACAAAGATTCTTCTTGGAACAATTCTTGGAGCAAGTGCAGCTTTGCCGGCTTTAATTATTGGAGCGGCACCATTCTATGCGAGAATGGTTGAAATTGCACTTCGCGAAATTGATAAAGGTGTAATTGAAGCTTCAAAAGCAATGGGAGCAAAAACAAGCACAATTATTTTGAAAGTGTTAATTCCAGAATCATTACCAGCATTAGTATCTGGTATTACGGTTACGACAATTGCTTTAGTAGGCTATACAGCAATGGCGGGAGTTGTTGGTGCTGGTGGCCTTGGAACACTTGCTTACTTAGAAGGATTCCAGAGAGGGAATAACGATGTAACAATCGTTGCGACAATTTGTGTATTACTAGTTGTATTTTTAATCCAGTGGATTGGTGATAGTTTAACGACTCGAATAGATAAACGATAATAAAAACGGGAGGATATTTTAAATGAAAAAATTATTACTTACGGCACTTATTTCAACTTCAATTTTTGGGTTAGCTGCTTGTGGCGGGAAAGATAAAGATGAAAAGAAACTTGTTGTGGGTGCTTCTAACGTACCGCATGCTGAAATTTTAGAAAAAGCAAAACCGTTACTTGAGAAAAAAGGAATTGAATTAGAAGTGAAAAAATTCCAAGATTACGTGTTGCCAAATAAATCGTTAGCGGATAAGGAATTAGATGCAAACTATTTCCAGCACATTCCGTATTTAGAAAAAGAAATCAAAGATAAAAAATATGATTTTGAAATAGCAGGGAAAATTCATATTGAACCAATTGGTGTATACTCTCAAAAATATAAGAGCTTAAAAGAACTTCCAGACGGGGCGACAATCATTATGAGTAATTCCGTTACTGACCATGGACGTGGTTTAGCAATTTTACAAAAAGAAGGCATTTTAAAAATTAAAGACGGAGTAGATCCAGTTAGTGCAACTCCAAAAGATATTGCAGATAACCCGAAAAACTTAAAGTTCAAAACGGATATTGAGCCAGGTTTGTTACCACAAGTGTATAACAATAAAGAAGGCGACGCTGTTTTAATTAACTCAAACTATGCAATTGATGCGAAATTAAATCCAGAAAAAGATGCAATTGCAATTGAAGGTGATGATTCACCGTACGCAAACGTATTAGTGGTTCGTAAAGGTGATAAAGATAAAAAAGAGATT
Organism: Bacillus cereus group sp. BfR-BA-01349; assembly: GCF_022663795.1. Lineage (NCBI taxonomy): Bacteria > Bacillati > Bacillota > Bacilli > Caryophanales > Bacillaceae > Bacillus > Bacillus cereus group sp. BfR-BA-01349. The sequence goes on along the minus strand of NZ_JAKUGE010000015.1, from coordinate 47,302 downwards.
AAAGAGCTTGTAGAAGTATTGCATTCTAAAGAAATCGAAGACTTTATTAATAAAGAATATAAAGGGGCAGTTGTTCCTGTAAAAGAATAATTGCTGAAAAGGCTGGTGTATGCCAGCCTTTTTTATAACTACATAACTATAGGGGAGAAGGGGACATCATATGAAAAAGATTCTATTGTCAGTTGTTACAGCGCTGTCTGTATTTACATTAGCTGCTTGCGGAGGAAAAGAAGAGAATAAGCTTGTTGTTGGAGCCTCTAACGTGCCGCACGCTGTTATTCTAGAGAAGGCACAGCCAATATTAGAGAAAAAAGGCATTAAGTTAGAGATTAAAAAGTTCCAGGATTATGTACTGCCAAATAAAGCGTTAGCGGATAAAGAAATTGATGCGAACTACTTCCAGCATATTCCGTACTTAGATAAAGAAATTCAAGAAAAGGGATATAAAATTGTAAACGCAGGAAAAATCCATTTAGAGCCGATGGGTATTTATTCTAAGAAATATAAAAGCTTAAAAGACTTACCAGATGGCGGAACAGTAATTATGAGTAATAACGTAGCGGAGCGTGGCCGTATGCTCGCATTATTACAAAAAGGAGGAGTTATTAAACTAAAAGATGGCGTAGATGTTGTTAAGGCAACAGTAAAAGATGTAGTCGAAAATCCGAAAAACTTAAAGTTTAAAACAGATGTAGAGCCTGGATTGTCACCAAAGCTGTATGAAAATAATGAAGGTGATGCTTTATTTATTAATTCAAACTATGCAATTGATGCAAAATTAAATCCAACAAAGGATGCAATTGCGATTGAAGGAGCAGACTCTCCATATGCAAACATCATTGCAGTTCGTAAAGGTGATGAGAAGAAAAAAGAAATTAAAGAGCTAGTAGAAGTGCTACATTCAAAAGAAATTCAAGATTTTATTAATAAAGAATATAAAGGTGCTGTACTTCCGGTAAGTGAATAATTATAAGGAAAGGATTGGAAAATTACCAGTACTTTTTTCTTTATATAAATAAGAAGAAAGGTGTATCATAGAAAGATGCAAAGGAAATACTTATATACATTTGTGAAAAAACGGTTACTTTTTTTCGTCGTTTGCGATATCATTTTATTTGATATAAAATTAGAATGAGAATAAAATGAGAATATGAACGTTTTAGGAATTTTTAAAATGTATATATAGGATTAATGGAGGTATTGAGATGGCTGGTTCTACATTAACGGTTAAAGACTTACACGTATCAATTGATGGCAAAGAAATTTTAAAGGGTGTAAACCTTGAAGTAAAAGGTGGAGAAATCCACGCAATTATGGGACCTAACGGAACAGGTAAATCAACTTTATCTTCTGCAATTATGGGGCACCCAAAGTATGAAGTAACAGAAGGTAGCATCATCATCGACGGTGAAGATGTATTAGAAATGGAAGTAGATGAGCGCGCACAAGCGGGTCTATTCCTAGCAATGCAATATCCAAGTGAAATTAGCGGAGTAACAAACGCTGACTTCTTACGTTCTGCAATTAACGCACGTCGTGAAGAAGGCGATGAAATTTCTCTTATGAAATTTATCCGTACATTAGATAAAAACATGGAATTCCTAGAAATGGATCCAGAAATGGCACAACGTTACTTAAACGAAGGTTTCTCTGGTGGAGAGAAAAAACGTAACGAAATTCTTCAATTAATGATGATTGAGCCAAAAATCGCAATCTTAGATGAAATCGACTCAGGTCTTGATATCGATGCATTAAAAGTTGTATCTAAAGGTATTAACGAAATGCGCGGCGAAGAGTTCGGTTGCCTAATGATTACGCATTACCAACGTTTATTAAACTACATCACTCCAGACTTCGTTCACGTTATGATGAACGGTCGTATCGTTAAATCTGGTGGCCCTGAGCTTGCACAACGTCTAGAAGCTGAAGGTTACGACTGGATTAAAAAAGAATTAGGTATTGAAGACGAAACAACAGAGCAAGAAGCGTAAGAGAGGAGCATAAACATGACAATCGGTACATTACCTTTCGATCAAGAAACAATCCGTCAACGCGCAAGCGAAGTAAACGAAGCTGCTTGGTTGACTGAGTTCCGCTTACAAGCTCTTGCACAAGCAACTGAACTTCCAATGCCAACGCCTGATAAAACGAAAATTGACAAATGGGACTTTATCGGAAAAGGCGACGCTGCTAAGCAAGAGCCTGTAAGTTCTTTAACTGAACTTCCAGAAGCAGTGAAAAACTTAATCGATGAAAATAACAGCGTATTAGTACAACGCACTGGTACAACTGCATTCGTTTCTTTAGCAGACGAAGCAAAAGAAAAAGGTGTTATTTTTACAGACATCGTAACAGCAGCAACTGAGCATGCTGAACTAGTACAAAAGTACTTAATGAAAGACGGCGTGAAAGTAGACGAGCATCGTCTAACTGCACTTCATGCTGCATTAATCAACGGTGGTGCATTCGTATATGTTCCGAAAAACGTTGTTCTTGAAACTCCACTTCAAGCTGTATTCTTAGTAGACGGCGAAGAAGCTAACGTATATAACCACGTACTATTCGTAGCTGATGCGAACAGTACTGCAACTTATGTAGAAAACTACGTTGCAAATGAAAATGCTAAAGGTATTGCAAATATCGTAGCAGAAGTAATCGTGGAACAAGGCGCACAAGTGAAATTCGGTGCGGTTGATCTATTAGCAAAAGACGTAACAACTTACGTTAACCGCCGCGGCGTTGTAGGACGCGACGGCTGTATTGATTGGGCTCTAGGCCTTATGAATGACGGAAACACAATTTCAGAGAACGTTACGAACTTAATGGGCGACGGTTCATATGCTGATACGAAAACAGTAACAATTGGCCGTGGTAACCAAACACAAAACTTTACAACTAAAGTTGTTCACTTCGGTAAACATTCTGAAGGTTGGATTTTAAAACACGGTGTACAAAAAGATAGTGCAACATCTATCTTTAACGGAATTGGTAAAATTGAACACGGTGCATCTAAATCAAATGCACAACAATCTTCTCGCGTTCTTATGTTAGATGAAAAAGCACGCGGTGATGCAAACCCAATTCTTTTAATCGACGAAGATGATGTAATGGCAGGTCACGCAGCTTCAGTAGGTCGCGTAGATCCAATCCAACTATACTACTTGATGAGCCGTGGTATTCCAAAACGCGAAGCAGAACGTTTAGTCATCCATGGATTCTTAGCACCTGTAGTTAATGAGCTTCCAATTGAAGGAGTAAAGGCACAGCTTGTTGAGGTAATTGAAAGGAAAGTTCGCTAATGAATATTCATGAAATACGCAAACAGTTTCCAATTCTTGATCAAAAAGTGAACGGCAAACAACTTGTTTATTTCGATAGTGCAGCAACTTCTCAAAAACCAATTCAAGTCATTGAAACGTTAGAACGTTACTATAAAGAATATAATTCTAACGTGCATCGCGGTGTTCATACGCTCGGTACGAAAGCTACCGACGCGTATGAAGGTGCACGTGAGAAAGTTCGCAAGTTTATCAATGCGAAATCAATGGAAGAGATTATTTTCACGCGCGGAACGACAACTGCATTAAATACAGTAGCGGCTAGCTATGGTCTTGAAAATGTAAAAGAAGGCGATGAAATCGTTATTTCTTACATGGAGCACCATAGTAACATCATTCCGTGGCAACAAGTTGCGAAGAAAACTGGCGCAACTTTGAAATACCTTCCGCTTCAACCAGACGGTACAATTTCTTTAGAAGATGTTCGTCAAACTGTTACACCGAATACAAAAATCGTTTCTATTATGCAAGTATCAAACGTACTTGGAACGATTAACCCTGTAAAAGAAATCGGAGCAATCGCACACGAAAACGGCGCAATTATGGTCGTTGACGGTGCACAAAGTACACCTCACATGAAAGTGGATGTACAAGATTTAAACTGTGATTTCTATGCATTATCTGCTCATAAGATGTGCGGACCTACAGGCATCGGCGTATTATATGGTAAAAAAGAATTGCTGAACAATATGGAGCCAATTGAATTTGGCGGTGAAATGATTGATTTCGTAGATTTACAAGAATCTACGTGGAAAGAGCTTCCGTGGAAGTTCGAAGCAGGTACACCGATTATCGGTAATGCAATCGGACTTGGTGCGGCAATTGATTTCCTAGAAGAAATCGGTCTTCATAATATTGAAAAGCATGAACATGAATTAGCGCAATATGCTTTAGAAAGACTATCAGAAGTAGATGGCGTTACAATTTATGGTCCAAAGCATCGCGCTGGTCTTGTTACATTTAATATTGAAGACGTACATCCTCACGATGTAGCGACAGTATTAGATGTAGAAGGTATTGCGGTTCGCGCAGGACACCACTGTGCACAACCGCTTATGAAGTGGCTGAAAGCTTCTTCAACAGCACGTGCGAGCTTCTATTTATATAATACAAAAGAAGAAATTGATACATTTGTTGAATCGCTAATCAAGACAAAGGAGTATTTCACAAATGTCATTTAATAATTTAGATACGTTATATCGTCAAGTTATTATGGATCATTATAAGAATCCTCGTAACAATGGCGTGCTAGAAGATAGTGTTACAGTAAACTTGAACAATCCAACTTGCGGCGATCGTATTCAACTTACGATGAAAGTAGAAGAAGGTATTGTGCAAGAAGCGAAGTTTGAAGGAGAAGGATGTTCTATCTCAATGTCTTCAGCTTCCATGATGACACAAGCAGTAAAAGGTAAGAAAATTGAAGAGGCACTTCAGCTTTCTAAAATTTTCTCTGACATGATGCTAGGAAAAGAGTACGATGACAGCATCGATTTAGGAGATATTGAAGCATTACAAGGCGTATGCAAGTTCCCTGCACGTATTAAATGTGCAACATTAGCGTGGAAAGCGTTAGAAAAGGGCTTAAACGAAGAGAAGTAATGTTAAAGGTTCCTAAAAACGAGGTTATCTAAGGAGGGACACACCAACATGGCGAAGCAACTGCCAGATATCGGCGATTATAAATATGGTTTCAAAGACAAAGACGTTTCGATTTTCCGTGCTGGACGCGGTTTAACAAAAGAAATCGTTGAAGAAATTTCACGTATGAAAGAAGAACCACAGTGGATGTTAGACTTCCGTTTAAAATCACTGGATAAGTTCTACGAAATGCCAATGCCACAATGGGGCGGCGACTTAAACGACTTAGATTTCGATGAAATTACGTACTACGTAAAACCATCTGAGAAATCTGAGAAGTCTTGGGATGAAGTACCTGATGAAATTAAAGCAACATTTGATAAATTAGGTATTCCAGAAGCTGAGCAAAAATATTTAGCTGGTGTATCTGCACAGTACGAATCTGAAGTTGTATACCACAACATGAAAGAAGACCTAGAAGCTCTAGGAATCGTCTTCAAAGATACAGATAGCGCATTAAAAGAGAACGAAGATATTTTCCGTGAACATTTCGGAAAAGTAATCCCACCAACAGACAACAAATTTTCTGCATTAAACTCTGCAGTTTGGTCTGGTGGATCATTCATCTACGTTCCAAAAGGTGTTAAAGTTGATACACCACTTCAAGCGTATTTCCGTATTAACTCTGAAAATATGGGACAATTCGAGCGTACGCTTATCATCGTAGACGAAGGCGCACACGTACACTACGTAGAAGGTTGTACAGCACCTGTTTACACGACTAACTCACTTCACAGTGCGGTAGTAGAAATCATCATTAAAAAAGATGCATATTGCCGTTATACAACAATCCAAAACTGGGCGAACAACGTATACAACCTAGTTACAAAACGTGCGGTTTGTGAAGAAAACGCAACGATGGAGTGGATTGACGGTAACATCGGATCTAAATTAACGATGAAATACCCAGCAGTTATCTTAAAAGGCGAAGGCGCTCGTGGTTTAACATTATCTATCGCGATTGCCGGTAAAGGCCAACACCAAGATGCTGGTGCGAAAATGATTCACTTAGCACCAAACACGTCTTCAACAATCGTTTCTAAATCGATTGCGAAGCATGGTGGTAAAGTAACTTACCGTGGTATCGTACACTTCGGACCAAAAGCGAAAAACTCTCGCTCTAACATCGAGTGTGACACGTTAATCATGGATAACCAATCTACATCTGATACAATTCCTTACAACGAAATCAAAAACGATTACGTTTCACTTGAGCACGAAGCGAAAGTATCTAAAGTATCAGAAGAACAATTATTCTACCTAATGAGCCGCGGTATTTCTGAGCAAGAAGCTACAGAAATGATCGTAATGGGCTTCATCGAGCCATTCACTCGCGAACTTCCAATGGAATACGCAGTTGAAATGAACCGTCTAATCAAGTTTGAGATGGAAGGTTCTATTGGTTAAATAGAAATGCGGAGCCGACTGTTCAGACCCGTTGGCTAAGGTTCTTTCGCACAGAAGATGTTTTTCATCTTCTAGTGCGGAAGGTTCTTAGACATGATGGTCTAGGAGGCAAAGCTGGATAATATATGTATGAAGAAAGCGCCCTGCTGTGCAGGGCGCTTTTTTGTTTTGCAGATTTGTCTTGGCTTGGGAGAGGGTACCCGGGTGGGTGTTCAGTTAAATATATCAGCGATTTTTCAAATATATCGACCATAACTCGGAATATATCAGCGATTATTTCAATATATCGACGATTCGACAAGGGATATCGATTTATCGACAAAGTAAGACAAAAGAAAATCCTCACATACCCCAAACATTTTATAAGAACAGAGAACGACTAGGTTTAAGACAAAGATACTGACAAATCCACTTGAACAACCACCCACTGAATTCTCTATTAAACTTTTTGACAAATCCACCCCTCCCTCCACTATCTGGAATTCTTTCCTGCATTAGCAAAAGTTTCTCATATAAAAAGGACAATCTTTTGCTTTTTCTCACAATGCGAGTACAATGTAAAATAGTAAGAAAAGACGAAAAGTATTTACAGGATTATTGCGTACGCATAGCGTAAATGGCAGTAAGGAACTGAGGGGAGGTTTTTTCTCTGAATATAAATAAAGAAACAATCATCCATCTTTATCATACAAACGATATACATAGTCATTTTGAAAATTGGCCGCAAATTTCTCGGTTTGTTCTAGGGGAGAAAAAGCGAAGACAGGAAGTGGGAGAGACTGTTTTGACAGTTGATATCGGGGATCATGTGGATCGTTTTCATAGTATTTCGGAAGCGACAAATGGCCTTGGGAATACGAAGCTTTTGAATGAGGCGTTATATGATTATGTAACGATCGGAAATAATGAAGGCATTACGTTAGCGAAAGAGCATTTAAATCGGCTCTATGATGATGCTGGATTTGAAATACTTGTCGCAAATTTATTTGAAAAAGAAGGGGTACGTCCGTCATGGGTAAGGCCTTATAAATTGCATACAACGACGGATGGGATTACCATTGCTTTTATCGGATTAACGGTAGCTTATCCAGAGTTTTATCAGATGCTCGATTGGCATATTGAAGATCCCATTATTCATTTAGAGTCTATTTTAGAAGAAGTGAAAGATGAGGCTCATATTACGGTTGTCCTTTCTCACCTTGGAAAAAGTATGGATGAGTATATGGCAGAGCATTATGATATAGATGTTATTTTAGGAGCACATACGCATCATTTATTTGAGCGTGGTATTCTACTGAATAATACTTTACTTTGTTGTTGTGAAAAGTGGGGACGTTACGTTGGTCACGTGCAGCTTACTGTGGATATAGAGACGAAGAAATTGCTGAAAAAAGACGGTAGAGCGATTAAGACGGAACGGTTAGGTGCTTATAGCGAGCCGTTATCCACAATTGAAATACTGCAGGAAGAAAGTGAGCATATAATGGCAGAGTCTGTCGTTCATTTAAAAGAGTCATTACCGGTTGATTGGTTTCAGGAGACGCCGTTTTCTCACATGTTAGCAAGTGCGCTGAAAACATGGTGCAATGCAGAGATTGGCATGGTGAACGCTGGTGTACTTCTTGAAGGGTTAGAAGAGGGTGTTGTAACGCGCGGAGATATTCACAGAATTTGTCCACATCCAATTAATCCGTGTGCTTTGAAAGTTCCAGGAAAGATATTAAGAGAAGTTATTTTAAAAGCACGTAAGCCGAATATGGAGAATCTTGAGGTGAAAGGATTCGGATTTCGGGGAAAAGTGATGGGGAAAATGATTTACGCTGGTGTAGAAGTCATTCCAGATACGATTCCCGGGAATAAAATTTTACTCGAAGATGTATTAATTAACGGGGAATCGCTGGAATTAGATCGTATATATACAGTAGGAACGATTGATATGTTTACATTTGGCTACTTATACCCAGAGCTATCCACACTTTCTGACAAACAATATTATATGCCAGAACTACTTAGAGATGTGTTAACAGATATGTTAATAACTTATACATCTTCCGTTAAACTATAGGCTAGTTAACTTGTAACACTCATTTTTCTCTTGTCATACAGATAAGAAAGAGAGGAGTGTGAACTATGGTTAATGTGGAGCCAATTATAATTGATAATTATACGTTTATTGCAGTTAGCGTGAAACTTCCAAAGACGAATTTGCTAGCTGTAATGAGCGATAAAGGATATATTATGTGTGGTGCATTAGATGTAGGTCTTTTAAATGAGAAATTAGGTGATCGAGGAATTATTGCTGGCCGTGCGGTTGGTGTAAGAACGATTGAACAACTTCTTGAAGCACCGCTAGAATCAGTAACGATTGAAGCCGAAGCTTTAGGTATTACGACTGGCACAATCGGAAAAGAAGCATTATTAAAAATGAGATAAGCATATATCGTCCCTCCTTCTTGCATAGAAATGATATAAGAAGGAGGTTTTTTTATGAGTATATTTCGCTCGAAAAACTCGCGGTTTCGAAGGGGACCTATTGCCTTTCGGTATATACTGCTTATGTCGTTTATTCTTTTTGTTATATTACTTACGCAAGGGTTGTGGATTGTGAATAATAATATTCAGCCGACCTTAATTAAATATGGGGAAGTAGAGACACATAAAATGGCGACGGCAATTATGACGAAGGCAGTAAAGGATCGAATTAATGAAGGATTCGATGTAGATTCATTAATGAAAGTACAGAATGATAAAAACGGAAAAGTATCCACAATTAATTTAAATACAAAGCAAGTAAATGAAATCGTAACATCAACGACCACGTACATAGAAAAATATTTACAGCAAGTAGAACAAGGGAAGTTGAAGGAGCTAGGTATTTCTGAAAAAAACGGCGCGACTATGGCAGTTCCTTTTGGGCGTGTAACTGATAATGCACTTCTTGGTAATATAGGACCAGATATTCCGATTCATTTCACGCCAGTTGGACATGTGAATACAGATATTAAACAAAAAATTGAGCCGCATGGGATTAATACTACAGCGATTCAAATTGTTATGGAAATGGAAGTAACATTGCAAGTGATTATTCCATTCCATACGAAAGAGATAAAGGTGAAACAAAATGTTCCGATTGCGACGCGTATCGTTCAAGGGGAAGTGCCTACGTATTATGGAAGCGGAAGTGTTGCTGTACCTGATAAAAAGAAAACAGATAGTTAGTTGTAAATAAAGTGAAACTCGGCTCAGTCAGGATTTTACTGGATAAAAAATAACCGTAGCAATGCAGCTACGGTTATCGTTTTGTATTTGCTCGTTCTTTGCGCTCCCAAAGGCTTAAATGCATGTATGGATCGAAGGCCCATTCTGTATAGCCATTGTCTTTATACATGCCAAAATGTAAGTGGGGCGGAAATTTTCCGGCTGTACCAGGAGGTCCATAACCAGTGCTACCAACAAATCCGATTACTTTCCCTGGCTCAACAATTTGTCCAAGCTGTATTTCTTTTGAGAACCCGCCTAAATGAGCGTAATAATGGTAATTGTTATGAAGGTCGCGAATACCAATGCGCCATCCACCAAGGCGGTTCCAACCTTTCGTTTCAATAATGCCATAGCAAGTCGATCTTACTGGCACGCCATATCCGGCAAAAATATCGGTTCCTTCATGAATCCTTCTGCCGCCAAAACTTCTTCCAGCGCCGAAAGTACTACGGTAGCTATGGTCACTACGGATCGGAAGAGGAAAAGCATTTCCTTCTAAATTAATACGTCCATAATGTTTATAAATTTGGGCGTATTCGCTAATTAAATCAACTGTTTTGGCACGTTTATAATATTCCCAGAGCATAATTTTAATACGGTCTTCTGACGTTCCTTGTTTCCTTAAAATAGTCGCTGCGGTATGCAGAAGATCACGGTCGCTATTTGCATTTGCAAATCCATCTTTGTCACCATCTAAACCTATTCCGCCAAATAGAGAAATTGTATGGGGAAGAGTATCGTTACTATTAATAGGTCCAGCCCATATTTCTGGTTTGAAATAAAGGGAAATGATGGCATCTGGTTTTTTCGGAATATCTTTTCTTACGCTCCGTATATTTCTTTCATATTGATCCATTGCAGCTAAGTAATACCATGGAATGCCTGAAGACTGCTCGGTTTCTTTATATAGTGCCATGCGCTTTTCGTATATGCTTTGCTGATTATCTTCACCGTAAGCGATGTTTTGGTGGAGAAGAAAACAAATAGAAAGCAAAAGAGAAATTTTTCGAAGCATGAGATAGACTCCTTTCACAACATCACTCTTTTTAGTGTGGGATATACGGAGTATTTCATTATAGGGAACGATTGGAAAAAATCTTAGAATCTTCATTTGAGCAAATCGCTTTCATACGTTAGAATAGATATGTTACATTGAAAGAAGCGAACACGGTAAACTATTTCATATTGTGCGGAGTTGATAACCATGACAAAACAAACAGAATATAAGCGCAAGCCCGAATGGTTGAAAATTAAGTTAAACACGAATGAAAACTATACAGGCTTAAAGAAAATGATGCGTTCTAAAAATCTTCATACCGTTTGTGAGGAAGCAAAATGTCCGAATATTCATGAATGCTGGGCTGTAAGAAAAACAGCAACATTTATGATTTTAGGTGCGGTTTGTACACGTGCTTGTCGTTTTTGTGCGGTTAAAACAGGCTTACCAACTGAGCTTGATTTACAAGAACCAGAACGCGTGGCAGATTCAGTAGTACAAATGGGCTTAAAGCACGTTGTTATAACAGCGGTTGCACGTGATGATTTAAAGGACGGGGGAGCAGCTGTTTTTGCTGAAACAGTACGAGCAGTACGTCGTAAAAACCCATTCACGTCTATCGAAGTATTACCATCTGATATGGGTGGAGTAGAAGAAAACTTAAAAATGTTAATGGATGCAAAACCAGATATTTTAAACCATAACATTGAAACAGTACGTCGATTATCTGACCGAGTTCGCGCTAGAGCAAAATATGAACGTTCATTAGAGTTTTTACGTCGAGCGAAAGAAATGCAGCCTGATATTCCAACTAAATCGAGCATTATGGTGGGCTTAGGTGAAACGAGAGAAGATTTAATTGAAGCAATGGATGACTTACGTGCAAACAATGTGGATATTTTAACTCTTGGGCAATACCTACAACCATCTAAGAAGCATTTACCAGTTCTTAAATATTACCCACCAGCAGAATTTGCAGAGCTTAAAGAAATTGCACTTAGCAAAGGATTTAGCCACTGTGAAGCTGGCCCACTTGTGCGTTCTTCTTACCATGCGGACGAGCAAGTACGTTCTGCAAAAGAAAAAACAGCAGAAGCTAAATAATGAAAAAAGAGAGCTAACGATTAGCTCTCTTTTTGTTTATACTCTAAAACGGTATTTGGACATGTTAATAAAATCTTTTTTAATTCTTCTGTGGATAATTCAATTGTAAATTCAGGTACACCAGGTGTAATTAAAATTTTATCGTACGTATAAATAGCGTTATCCACAATAATTGTTACATCGTGTGAATATCCGAAAGGAGCCACACATCCCGGCGTACAACCAGTTTTGTCTCGCAGTTCATCAGGAGAACAGAGAGATAAGCGTTCTCCTGTTAGTTCTTTCATCTCTCCCCGGTTGAGCCTTGTGGCCTCTAACGTAAAAAATACGTAATAATCTCCAGACTTTGATTTTAAAAATAAGCTTTTACTTGGAGTGCCTTGTAAGCCGAGTCTCTCACGTACAATCCGATCTGTCTCATAATCGAGTACTGGTTCGTGTTCAAATTTTTCATAAGAAACATTTGTTTTATGTAGTAGAGCAAGTACATCTTCGTACATATGGAGTGATACCCCTTTCTATTATTAGTACAGTTTCTTCTCGTGGCGTCAACTGAATGTTTTGGAAAGGGATATTACTTGGACGATGCTTCCCATAAGCGTTTTATGATACATTGTTCGTCGATTGTAATTTCGTAAATATCAGGATTCGTTAAAGTTCTCCATTCATTAAAGCCAATCGTATGATCAAAATGCTTTAAAATGAGCGTAAGTAAATTGCCATGTGTAACAAGTAGTGTTGTCGTATGGTTTAATTGTAAAACGTCTTGAATAAGCGATATGGCACGGTCTGTTGCTTGTTTTGTTGACTCTCCGCCTGAAAAGGCAATATCTATATTTGTAAAAGTAGATTCTAGTTTTTGTATCCAATCATCCATTGGAACGTTGCTCAATATGCGTTCAGTTAATCGTTCATCTTCTTGGATAGATAAGTTAGCTTGGAGCGCATAGGGCCGAATGGAATCGATAGCTCGGACAAATGGGCTTGAAATAATATGATCGATTTGTAGATGATTTTCTAAGAGGAATGTAGCAAGGGTATTTGCTTGGTCTTTTCCATCGGTCGTTAATTCAGCATCACGTTTTTGCCCAGTTGCTGAACAATGTCGTATTACAATAATTTTCTTCATAATTCATCCCCATCTTTCAAGTTGACGCTATATACTTCGACAAATGTGGAAATAATTCCTTTTTCTTGGAAAACGGCATATGGATTTAAATATGTGGAAAAGTAATGTGGATAATGAACATTTGAGGTGCAATCATGAATAAAATGATATGTATTGTAGTTAGTCTTTGTTTTTTTATACACTTGTCCACAACTTATGCAGAGTCGAATCACAAAGTAAATTATCCAAGCAATCGAAATAAGTCATTTGTGAGTGAGGATATTTTTTATAAACAGTTAGATAAGAAAATCTATAAAGAATACAATAATGCAGCATATAGTGTTCGAAAAAAAATCTTATTTAAAGAAGTGCCCGATGAAGAATTTTCTTTCCTACAAAAAACAGCCGTGGGTTGTCGGAGTAGTGTGATGCTTCAAGATTTTTTTGTTCATCCTGATCGCCAAGTTTATTTTTTTGCTTCCTTTTCTCAAAATGAAGTAGAAGAGTTTCATAAATATATCGTTATAGATGCAGAAACAAAGAGGGAGCTGCAAGAAGGAAAAAGCTATCACCATTGCGACAATCCATAAAAAATAAACCACCAATCGGTGGTTTATTTTTTACTCCGGTACACTCATTAATTTCGCTTTCATTTTGCGAATAAGAACGACAGCGCCAATTGTACAAAGAAGTGTAATTCCTTCTGCAACGAAGATATTGATTGTTTTTGTTTGGTAAAGTGCCGCGAAAAAGTCTACAAATGCGTGGAATAGTATAGCGTATACTAGGAAGATATATTTCTTCTGTTTTACTGCGTATAAAACAAGCATTGTAAAGGCAATTTGAAGCACGAGTGCCATAATTCTTTCTAAGCTACCAAGGAAGTATAAGTAGGCAGGTTGCTGAATTAACATGTCCTGTAAAATGCTCAGCTCGGGTTTTTGTTCAATCAGTCGAGCGAAGCTACCATCGTTAATAGAATTAGCAAAGATTAATGCTTGTAATGCAGAAAAACCGCCAATTAAAATAGATTCAATTCCGCCGTGACCAATTCCATAAGCGAAGCCATCTTTATATTCTAGATATTTTTTTAGTAAGAAGAAGAAGGCAACGAAGCGTCCTAATTCTTCAAAAATACCAGCAGTCAATCCGCCATAAATTGCGAAGACAAACGGATTTTCTAAAAATGGAGCGATTGTTGGATTACCGCGCATAAATAGGTGGAATGGTGTTTCAAGAATTTGGGTAAATCCGATAAAGATAAGAACACCAATGCCGACCACTTTCCAACTCATATTATATTTTTTACGGAAATAAACGAGTACAATAATTGGGACCAGAATCGAGACAATGAGTTGAAAGATGATGCTGGCAATTACAGTATTTGAAACCATACTTTCACCGCTTTCTAATATATGTACATATCTATTATGCATGAAATATAGGAGAGATGAAACTTTTTAAGATAAAATGAATTTACTTATTGACTCTAACGTTGCGTCATACTTTATCGTATGTATTAAGGGGGAGATACAAATGACAATGAGAGTAAAAGAAGTAGCTGATTTAGTTGGAATTAGTGTGCGCACACTGCATCATTACGATGAAATTGGGTTGTTAACCCCAGACGAGACGACAGAGTCTGGATATCGTCTGTATTCCAATGAAAATTTAGAGACATTGCAGCAAATTTTGTTTTTTAAAGAGCTTGGCTTCCCTTTGAAAAAAATTAAAGAGATTATCATGAGTCCATCATTTGATCGCGAAGAGGCACTACAGCTTCATAAGAAAATGCTTCTTGAAAAGCGTGCTAGATTAGATAAGGTGATTGCGACGATTGATAAAACAATTCAGCATACAAAAGGAGAGATTGAAATGACGAATAAAGAGAAATTTGAAGGATTCGATTTCAGCCATAACCCATATGAAGAAGAAGCACGGGAAAAATGGGGAGACGCAGCTGTAGATAAAGCGAACGAATATGCAAAAGGTATGTCAAAAGAGAACCAAGAGGAGTTTAATGCTATTTATAGAAATTTAGCAGCGCTTAGACACGGAGCACCAGATTCTAAAGAGGCACAAGAAGCAATCGGAGTGTGGTACGATTACTTGCAAAACTTCGGTGCATATTCATTAGATGCTTTTAAAGGACTCGGTCAAATGTATGTCGCTGATGAGCGCTTCATGAAAAATATCGATAAGTTTGGTGAGGGGTTAGCTCAGTTTATGTGTGATGCGATGGAGGTTTATGCGGATCGTAATAAAAAATAAAAAGTAAAACAGGTGGAGATTTTCTCCACCTGTTTTACTTTTTAATCATATCATTCAAAGTCTGATCTCCCGTATTGTTCAAATGAGGATTTTTACTCATTTCACGTTTTAGCATATCGAGGCTTTGCGTATATTCTGTATCATTTAATGCGCCAGATTGAAGACCTTGAATTTGGGAAATCAACTTTTGGTCTGTTGATACATATGCTTTATAATAGCGAGGGACGATGGACAAAGCAGCTCTATATACTTGATCTGCTACGAGTTTTGGATCCGTTGTGTTTGCACGGTATACAACAAATACTTCATCATCGGTAACGAGCGTAGCAGCGTTTGTAACGTCAGGAAGTTTGACTGTCATACTTGTAATCATTTCAGCAACTTTCTCACGGTTAATGGCTCCTACTTGTTTGTTAGATACTTCATGCTTTTGTTTAGATGAATAGCCGACTCTTGTGAGCCGTGTATTTGTATTTTCCGTATGATACATGTCGTTTTTATTGGAAACAAGAACACGGCTTCCTTCTTCACGTTCCATTTCAGCTTTGTTCGCTGATTGGCAGCCTGCAAATAAGGAAATAGTGAGAAGGGAAAGTAAAATTTGTTTTTTCACGATGTATCACCTCCTTCTCCATAGCATGTACTAATTTGCAATTTTTTGTATTTGAAATTGTTGGTTGTTATGCTTTGTGATACGATAAAAAGAAGAATGCTTAGAGAGGAAGTTAATGATGGAGCAAAAGCAAGAGATTCATGCTACGGTGAGCATTAATAATGTGCAGTACGAAGTAATTAAAAACTTTCGTGACGGTTTTAGTGAAGAAGCATTTAAAGAGCGCTATGCAGAAATTTTAAATAAATATGATTATATCGTTGGAGACTGGGGATATGAGCAACTTAGATTGCGCGGATTCTTTGATGATAGTAACCAACGTGCGACATATGATACGAAAATTAGTACGTTAACGGAGTATTTATACGAGTACTGTAACTTCGGTTGCGCACATTTCGTATTACGAAAAATGAAGAAATAAAAAAATCCTCTTACGATTGTAAGAGGATTTTTTGTATATTCTCATTTATAAACAAATCGAGATATGATCGCCTTCAGAAAGTATTGTATTTGGTTTCATTTGTTTTCCGTTCAATTGAATATCCCCGTTTTTAATTTTATCCACAATGAGTGTACGGCTCCAGTCGGAAATATATGTGGATAAGGCCGTATCTATTCGGTGGGAACCCAAAATGATGTCTAATACGATTGTGATTTCAGCTATGCCGTTTTCTTTATGTTGCATAATAGAAATAGTAGTTGTTTCGGCTTGATCTTGCTGCGTCATATCGACTGTTTCAACGTGATCAGTAAATGATTTATAAATACGCAGTTTTTGATTCCACGTATGATCTTTCGGACATTTATAAATGGCAAAGCGGTATATGTTTTTTCCGTTGGCGTTATGCCTACGAATATTCGTGTCAGTAAATAAGGTAGTGCGTCTGCAATTTTTACAATACTTTTCGATTGTGTTTTGCTCATTTTCATATAAACTCCAAGAAAGTTGTACTTTCTGCATTTTTCTTCACCTCTTATAGTAGTGGCAAAGAAACGTAATACAGCTATTTGGATGTCTTGTAGTATGAAGACATGAGAAAAAGACAAAAATAAAAGGAGGTTCCCTTAGGAACCTCCGTAAACATCATACTACAGATGCGTTACGTTCCTTTGTAATGGGAATGGGCAGACTACTCCCTTGAAAAAGCGTGGTGCTTTTTTGAGAGTAATGCTATCCAATTGCTGGTCCATTACAAAGTAAATGTTGGCATACGTAGATAACGTCCTTTCTATCCAAATAGATTTATTCTTAATTATAACATATTAGTTTGAAAATTAAAAATAATTACAATGAAAAAACATCAGCTAAAACAGCTGGTGCCTAAGATAAATTATATAAGTTCAAATAAAAATGAGCGTAGTTCTTCTGCAATTTCTTCAGTCATAGAAAATGCGTGCTCTAAGTAGCCTGGTTCGTTTAAATCGTCAGCGCCGATGATTGCAAATTTATTGCGCTGCATATCAAGGACAATTGTTTTACCGTAATGACGATCAGAGTATAAAAGCGCTAAATCGTGACGCTCATTTTCTCCCATAAAGCTAACGAAACGAGTTTTTGTAGCGACAGTATCGTCGTACAGAAAGAAACGTTCTTCCATACACATGGCTCCTTTATTAAATATCTAAGTTTAAGTGTGGTTTATGATCTAAATGGTGATGCGTTTTAATGAATCGTACTGTTCTTGTTTTGTAACGCATTACGATAGAGTATGTTTCAGCTAAATCTCCACCAAGGAATTTAACACCGTCTAATAACTCACCAGCAGATACACCAGTTGCTGAGAAGATTGCATCATCCCCAGATACTAAGTCATCTAACATAAGAAGTTGACGAGGATCTTCTAATCCCATTTCACGACAACGAGCTTCTTCTTCGTTCATTGGAACTAAACGAGCTTGCATTTCACCTTCAAGGCACTTTAATGCTGCTGCAGAAATAACACCTTCAGGAGCTCCGCCAATACCTACGAATAAGTCGATACCCGTTCCAGGTAGTGCTGTTGCGATTGACGCACCAACATCACCGTCACCAAATAATTTTACGCGTGCACCTTTTGCACGAACACGGTCAATAATATCTTGATGACGTTCACGTTCTTGAACGATAACTGTTAGATCGCGAATCTTTTTATTGTTAGCTTCTGCTACAATTTCAATTGTTTTTTCAATTGGATCATCTAAGCTAATTTTACCAGCTGCTTTTGGACCAACCGCGATTTTTTCCATGTACATATCAGGAGCATGAAGAAGGTTCCCTTTGTCTGCGATTGCAATAACTGCCATTGCATTTGCAAGACCTTTTGCAACGATGTTTGTACCTTCTAATGGATCAACGGCGATGTCTACTTCTGGACCGTTACCTGTTCCTAGTTCTTCACCAATATACAACATCGGTGCTTCATCAAGTTCTCCTTCACCAATTACAACTGTACCTGCCATGTTTACTGAATCGAACATATCACGCATTGCTGTAGTTGCTGCATCATCTGCTTCATTTTTCTTTCCGCGGCCCATCCACTGTGCGGATGCTAGGGCTGCTGCTTCTGTTACACGGACAATTTCTAGTGCGAGTTCACGTTCCAAGATTCCATTCCTCCAATTTCAAAAATCATACAAATATAACTATAACAAATAACGGAGAAAAGGTGAATTCGAAAAATTGTCGATTTTTTCAGAAGAAAGCGTTACAATTAAAATGTAAATGCTTTAATTTCCAGGTAGGTGACATTCATGTATTTTGTAGACAGAAAGAAAATAGAACAAATGCTAGTATGTTTAGAACGAGCAACAAGTACATTTCAAGAGAAAAAGATATATGAAACCGAGTTTGAATTTTACGCATTAGAGCGCATAGCCCATCTTATTATTGATACTGTATTAGATGTCGGGAATGCGATGATCGATGGATTTATTATGCGCGATCCAGGAAGCTATGAAGATATTATTGATATTTTAATGGACGAGCGAGTGATAAGTGAAGAAGATGGACAAGGGATGAAAGAAATTATCCTTCTTCGAAAAATGCTTACGCAAGACTATATTCAAATGAATCATGATGAATTATATAAGACGATTCAAAAACATATTGCAGTGGTAGAGAAATACCCAGCAAATGTTCGCAGTTATTTAGAAAAGGAATTAGGACCTGTATCTGCATTTGTACCAGAATAATTATGCTTATAAGATCCCCAGAGAATGCCTTTTGGGGATCTTATATTATATGTGAGAAAGAAAAGGGAGAAGGGTGAAGTATGGGGGAAGCACGTACTACGAAAGACGAAATTGTACAATTGTTGAAAGTAAAGGGAGAGCACACGGTAGCGGAACTAGCTGACGTTTTAGAGATTACAGAAATGGCGATCCGAAGACATTTAAGTAATCTTGAGAAAGACGGACTTATTTATTCTAAGATGGTAAGGCAACATGTCGGAAGACCAACTTATTTGTATGGATTAAGTGAAAAGGGAGAAGATACATTCCCGAAAGAGTATAAGCAATTTGCGATTGATATGCTAGAAGATTTAGCTCGAATGGGTGATGAAAAAATACTTCGTTACGTTTTAAAAGAGAGAACGAAGCGAATGGAAGAACAGTTACAAAAGAGAGTGAGTAATCAAAAGAATTTAGCATATAAAGTGCAAGAGATAGCAGCTATGCAAGAGAAAAACGGTTATATGGTTCAAATAAAGAGAGATGGAGAGAATTCTTTCGTAATTGAAAAACAAAACTGTCCGTTAAAGGAAATTGCAGAGAGATTCCCGCAAGTATGCGAAGATGAAAAAGAGATGTATAAGCGTTTATTTGCAGGGGCAGATGTAAAGACGTTAGCAAATATGTGTGAGGGCGATTGTAGTTGTTCTTACCAAGTAAAAGAGAAAAAATGAACGTTATGGGGCGCTTTTAGGTAAAGCGTTTTTTTCTTTGGAAAAAGCGGGTAATATAAGAGTGGTATGATAAGGTGAGAACGTTAGCATAGAAGGAGAGACATAATCGATGTATAAAGGTTACTTAATTGACTTAGACGGTACGATGTATCGCGGAGAAGAACAAATTGAAGAGGCAAGCGACTTCGTAAAAGCATTAGGAGAGCGCGGCATTCCTTATTTATTCGTTACGAATAACTCAACGCGTAAACCAGAACAAGTGGCAGAAAAACTTGTTCGTTTCGATATTCCAGCGAAAGCAGAGCAAGTATTCACAACGAGTATGGCGACTGCGAACTTCATTTATGAACGTAAACAAGACGCAACTGTATATATGATTGGTGAAGAAGGCTTACACGATGCACTTGTGGAAAAAGGATTTGAACTTGTGGATGAAAATCCTGATTTCGTTGTTGTTGGTTTAGATCGTGACATCACATATGAAAAGTTAGCAAAAGCATGTCTTGCTGTGCGTAACGGTGCAACGTTTATTTCCACAAATGGAGACATTGCCATTCCGACTGAGCGCGGATTATTACCAGGTAATGGCTCATTAACATCAGTTGTAGCAGTATCAACAGGTGTGGATCCAATCTTTATCGGAAAACCAGAATCAATCATTATGGAACAAGCTTTAAAAGTACTTGGCATAGAAAAAAATGAAGCATTAATGGTTGGGGATAACTACGATACAGACATTTTAGCAGGAATAAATGCTGGCATGCATACCCTTCTTGTCCACACTGGAGTCACAACTGTGGAGAAGTTAACAGAATACGAAGTACAACCAACGCAAGTTGTGCATAACTTGACGGAGTGGATTGAGAAGATGTAATGAAGAAAGCTGTTCCAAACTTTGGAACAGCTTTTTTTCTAATATTTGCGGGCAGCCCGATTGGTGTGGGCTAACATTCAGTTGTGACTAGTGTCGATTTTTGTCGGTAAGTCGATATATTTGAAAAATCGCCGATATAATCTGAGTTGCGCCGATATATTTAGAAAATCGCTGATATAATCTGAGTTGCGCTGATATATTTAGAAAATCACTGATATAATTTTATTAGAACGCACGATTCACAACGTCTTTAACCTCTTCAAGATATTGTTTACGCACACTGTTATCCACAGAAGGAACACTTGTATAGAATGTATGCTCAATTGTTTCAATGCCTGTAAATTCAAAAATACCAACATCCGCTGTTTTCTTCATTGCATCAAACATGCCGCCTGCTGTGTATGCTTCTTTCGTATTGCCCATTGTAGATAATAACAATCCTTTTTTACCGCTTAATAACTTTTCAATGCCGTTTTCACCGTAAGCATAAGCAAATCCATGGCTAAACACACGGTCAACGTATCCTTTTAAAATAGCAGGAAGCCCCGCCCACCAAACTGGATAAATGAATGTAATGCTGTCAGCCCAAGAGATATGTTCTTGTTCTTTTTTAATATCTTCTGGTGTATTTCCTTGAGAAAATGAGATGAAATCGGAAGCGCCTAATACTGGATTAAAGTTTAATTCGTATAGATCGCGAACGCGTACTTCGTGACCTTTTCCTTCTAATTCACTTTTTACCGTTTCTAAAATCGCATGGTTGAAGCTTTCTGTATTCGGGTGTGCATAAACGATTACATGTTTCATTTTTCTTCCTCCTATTTGTGGATATGTGAATAGTTATTTGTATATATGTAACTATTATGGTTACTACCTTTATAGAAGTCAAGTAATACATATGTATGTATAAAAAGACGCCCGAAAATCGCCTTTTTATACCCCGCTCATACAAAGTACAAAAAAGACAAATAAAATAATGACAATACCAATGCCGAAGTTAAATACGAGAGTACTATCCATATATGTAGCCTCCTTGTTTGAAAGTAAAAAGCACTCTAGTTAAGAGTGCTTTTTTATTTTGAATCTACTTTATAACTTTTAGAAAGTGATGCATGCGTGTAATATTTACATTATTTTATGTATGCATACTTTGAAATGAGTAAGTCCTTGTGAGATATAGAAAAAAAGACACTCTTGGAGTGTCTTTTAAGATGACAAAATGTGCCAATTGCTTGAGGTTGATAAGACGCTAATTTCCGTGTTAACGCCTTTTCTTTAATCAAGAAGTGTAGCAACAGCGATTCAAATAAATTGTACCACTTGTTTAATTGTGGTGCGTATGCAATTGTGCATATTATGATCATGGGGTAGGTAATGAACTGTGAATAATTTGAAGTGATTTATTTACGATTTCTTCTGCGGCATATATGCCAATTGCGTCTGTTTTTAAAATATGAGGTTGTAAGTTATCATGCATTGCCCCTAACTCACCATGAAGTGGTGCGAAGGCATGGTTCGCCTTTTCAAGCATGCATAAATCAAGTAAAGAATCCCCAGCTGTAATAATCGTATCTATTTGCAAAATTTCTTTTATATATTGCACGGCGTCCCATTTGTTAATTGGTTTTGGTACAAAGTATAGCTTTCTGCCTTGAAGTGAATGATTCCAGCCTTGTTTGTCTAACCAGGAAGTAAAAGATGATAATTCATCATAAGGAATGTTCTCCCGTTTAATAATGCAATAATGGAATAGATCATCGGCTGTTTTTTGTGATATAACCCAATCTTTATGAGCTATTTGTCCAAATTCCTTTAGTATGTCGTTTCTCTCTATACATTCAGCCGATAGTCTTTCTTTTACTGTCCTGTTCCAAGTACCATCTTGTTTCCCGTTATGAAGGATATTACCACCATTACTTGTAATGGCGTATTCGGGAATGATTTCGTCTTGGAATAAAGCAATCCGCTGAAACTGCTCAATAGTTCTTGTTGTAACTGGGATGAAATGTGAGTGCAGTTGTAATTTTTTTAGTAGTGAAATGGTTTTATGTGATATGAAAGAAATTTCTTTCCCATCTAAAGTTTCAATGAGTTGAATTGATTCATCTTCTATAGGGGCACGAAACGATTTCCGGGAATAAATAAGCGTCTGATCAAGATCACTGGCGAAAATCATATCGTTTCCCTCTTAAGAGGCTTAATGAGCCCGCAACATGAATAAGCCATATTTTCATAGATTTCAATAGGGACATTCTTTTCTTTAGCGAGAAGTAAAATATGCTTTAAATCGGGATTGTTTTGCTTGCGTATTAAAATTTTCCACGGTATTCTCCGGAGTAATACGCGAGTTGTTTCACCGACTCCTGGTTTAATTAAGTTAATATCGTCAATTTCAAAGTGATTTTGGATAGACTGTATATCTTTTAATCCTTGCCAAGAGGGATTAGTGTAAGTTGAAGTAATATAACGTAATTGATTATCTATATGAGAATGAACAGAAGGGAATAAATCTGTTACCTCATCAACGAATAAATTTGATAAGTCTTCTTGTTCTAGCTCTTTATAATATTTAACACCATGAAAATCATTTGGACCGATATAGGTGTCATTTAGTACAGTGCGGCTAATGAGTCCAGAGACTGTTGCATTTAAGCAAGCGCTAGGAATAAGAAAATCTTCACGTGTACCGTAAATTGAAGTACAGTAACCGGGATCAGCAAGCACAGCCATACAATGAGAAATGTGTGTATTATTTCGTTCGTTAAATGTGTGTACTGCATATTCTAATTCTTTTTTTATTGCACCTTTCCCAGTCCACCCATCAATGAATTGAATTGTTTCTTTAGGGTGATGTTCCAAAATATAATGGAGTGCATTTTCATCAATACCGCGTCCGCGAACAATAGAAATACAATAGTGAGGTACATCAAGGTTGTATTGATAGCGTATGTAGCGTTTGATAAGAATGCCAATAGGTGTACCAGCACGAGCTAATGAAACGAGGATAAGGTTAGTTCCTTTAGCTTGTATAATCTGTTCGGCGACAACTCCAACAGCGATGGCTAGTTTGTGTTTGTATTGTTGAAGGGAAGAAAAGAATAAATCCATATATGCTTTAGATGGTTTATATTCCATTGGTAACATTTCGGAATAATGTGTGCCAGCTTGAATTGCTTGTTCTCTAGTTTCCGTGGAACTTTCTTTCATTAAATCACTAATATCTTTTAATAGAAAAATAGCATCATTTCGATTGTAACTACTAATATGAGAATTTACTTTTACCATAATTATCAACCTTCCTTTTCTATGCTATTTGAAAATGAGACGATATGAATAAAAGGAATAACTGTTTGTAACTGCTGTAGAAGAGGAGATAGGGCTTCTTCCCCTAAATTACGCTCAATGAAAACAAATACTTCATCGTAATCATGAGGTGAAATATTATAAAAGTAATTTGTAATAGTAGAATCTTCAGGACTTGGATATGAGAAATGATTATGAATGGCGTAGTTCACATCATTTGAAACAGGATGGATAGGGCTTCTTGTTGTAGATTGATATAAAATATTTTCACCCATTTCAGCAGCAATTTTCATTGGAATATACATAAATTCACCCGTTCCGAGACAGAGTGTTCGTTTTCCAATTCTTTCTCTTTTTAAAGTTTTTCCTGCTTCTTGGGCGAAAGAATGAATGTGCTTTTGTTCATATGCTGAAATGCCAAATCGCCCAGTATATTTTATATAATTTGATGTATAGGGTGATTTTGGGCAGGTAAGGGTATGTTTTTTGAAATCAGGTTTTGTTTCTTCAATTTGAATCTTTGTTCTTGCAATATTTAATGGTTGGCCAGTTGTATGAATACTGCCTTCTAATAAAGAAATAACATGAACCTTAATTTGAAGTTCTTCTTCTAATTGTTTAAATTGTTTTCTATTAGTATGAGAACGCCAGTCTAATAAAGAAGCAATTATATATTCTTCTCGTGGGAATTTATTTTGAATAGATCTAATAATATTTAATGCTGTTTTTCCTGTTGTCATCTCATCATCTACGAGAACAATTGGATTGTTGTTTTGAAAAAAGCTTTCATCTATATAACAACGGTGCGATGTTGCATGAGAATGTTCTTCCTCAAATGTAATGACAGATTCTAGGTGGGGTATCGATTCCCTAGTTGTATGTACATACTTTGCATTTTGAAAGCATTGAAACATAGAATGACCAAGTGATGTCGCTGTTTCAGCGAATCCGATGAACAAAACTTCTTCTTGCAGAGGATATTGATAACGAAATACTTCCTCTGGGATTTCATCAATTTCTAATGAAATGAGATTTAAAATTTCTTTTTGAAATGGATGAGAAATATTATGTAGTATTTCCATATATCTTGCAGCGAGAGCAACTCCATTTGATAGAGAGACTGCAGGTTTAGTAGGAAGATGCTTTCCAAGGATTGTACTCACAAATAAAAAACTACGTTTCTTATTTATTCTCGCAGCCATTTGAAAAAGATTGTCTAGCGCTAAATTATATGGATTATCACGTACTTCTACATGAACTTGTATATTATTTAAAACGTTATACGTGTTGCTTTGCATTTGCAATAAGGAGATCGGTGAATTGTTTGTTTTCATGTAGCACCCCGTAAATATTAGATTTTAAAATGGTTTTGCGAGCCCAGCCATAATGAGGTTTTACTTCATTCATTTTGTTAGAAAAACTGCTTTTTAGCACTCCATTATACGTATCTGCATTTTGTAAAATTAATCTCGCATCTAAATAATCTTCCATTGTGACAATGTGCATTGCCTGTACAACTTTAATATGAGATGGGTGAATAACTGTCTTTCCGATTAAGCCATTTGCATGGTCAAGTGATACCTCTTGAATAAGCCCTTCTTCATGATCATTAGAAAAATATTCCCATACACATCCTGAAATAATATATTCATTTGTTGCCCTTGAGAAAACGTTAATAATGTCTGAAATACAATCACGGACAACAGTAATATGATAGATAGGTGTGTATTTATTGCGCCGAATACTAAATATACTTGAAAAATCAGTAGCACCAATACGTACATTTAAGATGTAATCGTGATAAGAATCTAGTAAATCCTTTATTTGTAATAATGATTCTGCCCGTGTTTCCTTATACATAATTTCGGGTGATTCTAAAATCGGCATGCCATATAGCGATAATGAGTATAACTCGTTTATATATGCAAGCTGATCGATATAAGTCTTTCCGTTAATCGGTGTGAATTTTGGAAAGACAAAACCACATAAACAATGAACAGCACTACCTAATTCAGTAACAATCTTCTTCATTTGACTTGGCTGTCGAACTCTAATAAAAAGAAGTGGGATGTCTGCTTGATTTAGTATGTTGGCACTGACTAAGTTAGCGATTTGCTGTATTTGAACGACGATGTTTTGCTCTGTAAGTTTTACTTCCTCATCGCTGATAGCGTCCTCTAGACAAAGAATAATTGAGATAGCATCCACATGTTTCCTTCTAATTATATCTTCCGCAATCGTTTCTTTCGTGCCAGGAGTATATAGTGTGGCACCTAGTGCGTAAGCTAGTTGTTCTTTCTCTATATTTTTTGAAAAACCAAGAGGTTCTTTATAGAAAAAATTTTGCCGTTCTTCCGAGGAGAGATAAGAAAAGTAATTCAAATTGTCACCACCTTATTTGTAATGATTATGTTTAATCGTAACATAATAAGAAAAATATTCCATAAAAATGAGGCGAGAAATTAAAAAAATATATTGAGAAAGATGAATTATAAGATGAATATCGAATATTGTTAATAGAAATATAATAGGGGGAAAGAGAAAGTGGATATACATAAATTAACAGAGGAAGAAGCAAATGAGATAAATACTTGGACGTACGAGGAACCATATAATTTATATAGTTTTTCAGGCGAGAAAGAAGTAATGGAAGAGCTATTAGATGGAACGTATTATGGCTGTTGTGATGATCAAGGAGACTTCATCGGTTATTTTTGTTTTGGAGCAAATGCACAAGTACCAGGTGGAAGAGATGCTCATTTATATGGTGGAGAAGATGTGATTGATATCGGACTTGGCATGAAGCCGGCGTTAACCGGGAAAGGAATGGGGAAAGAATTCTTCCAAGCTGGAATAGCGTTTGCCACGAAAGAGTTTAATGCAAAAATGTTTCGATTAAGCGTAGCGACATTTAATACAAGAGCGATTACGTTATATAAAAATATCGGATTTAAGCAAGGGCCTATTTTTTTGAGTCGCGGAAGAGAATTTATGCTGATGGAATATGAAAGACCGTCAGCATGAACCTGACGGCCTAGAAAACACTATTATTCTGAGTGCTCAGCTCGGTGCGCTAAACGGCTTGAAGCAGCGGCAGCGATTCCGCCAACGATATCATCAAGGAATGTATGCACCTTTCCAGTTGATTTATCATTTAAGTATTCTAAAATACCAGGTTTTAATTTATCAATATATCCAAAGTTCGTGAAACCGATAGAGCCGTACACATTCACGATAGAAAGTGCGATAACTTCATCAATTCCATATAAGCCTTCGTCACGTTTTACAATATCTTGTAACGGTTCACTTAGCATTCCCTTTTCAGCAAGGACATCAAGCTCGATACCAGTAATCAGTGCGTTTTGTACTTCACGTTTTGATAGTACACGTTCTACATTGTAACGGCATTCTGACATCTCTAAATTTGGATGATATTTTTTTTGAAGAAAATGAACAAGTTCAGCAATATCGTCAATTGTTACACCGCGTTCTTGTAATAGTTTTAATGCTCTTTCTTGTAGTTGATTTGATTCTTTCATGTTTATCACCTTTTTTTCTTTTTAGTATTTGTATACGTTTCGTTGCTTTATCATGTGCATAGGAATGAAAGGCGAGCACAAGCTCATATATATAAAGAAAAACCATAGGTGGCGACTGCGATGATTCAGCATATTTATGAGCATTATCACATGCATGTTAAAGAATTAATCCCCCTTGGCCCCTATAAAAGCTTTTGGATTCGCAACAAAATTTATGTACTTGTTCCAATTGGAGAAATGGAGGAAGAAGTACTTGTAGAGATGAAAAAGCTCAGTGATTATATGAACCAGCAAGGGGATATAACTGTAGCGACTTTCGTTCCGACTATACACGGCTACTATGTAAGTGAGATAGAAGAACAAAATTACTGCTTATTAAAAGGTATGCGCACGTTAGAACGACATGCTATGTCATTAGGAAGTGAGCTTTCTATATTCCATAAACGAGGTGCATTCTTTCCAGAAGAAATTGAGCAATTAAGCCGAATTGGTGAATGGAAAGCGTTATGGGAAAAAAGGCTCGATCAATTAGAAAAGTTTTGGAAATCACAAGTGATGAACCACCCTTCAGATGTATTCGATCAATTGTTTATTGAATCCTTCCCGTATTACTTAGGAGTTGCAGAAAATGCCATTCAATATGTTGTCGATACAGAAATGGATGATACGCCGCAACTAACGGATGCAGCAACAATTTGCCAAGAACGATTCACACCTTTATTATGGCATCAAACGAAGCGGCTCAAACTCCCTTTTGATTGGGTATATGATCACCCGAGTCGAGATATTGCAGAATGGATCCGCCATATGACGATAGAAAAAAAGAAAGACTGGGAGCAAACAATCGTTCAATTTGTTACAGATTATGAACGGAATTATTCGCTATCCTCATTTGGCTGGCGCTTATTATTTGCAAGGCTCCTGTTCCCGCTTCATTATTTTGAAACGGTCGAACGATATTACCAAACTGGAAACGAAGAACAAAAAAGCATATATAGAGATCGCTTAGAAGCCATTTTACACGATGTGAACCGCTCAGAGCAATTTATGAAGCATTTTTATGGCTCACTTCGTTTACCAGTAGATAAGCTTGGGATTAGAAAATTAGATTGGTTATCTTAAAAATATAAAAAAGAGACCGAGTGAGGTCTCTTTTTTATATACCACAATTTTATGTAATACATTATGCCCCTACCTGCTGATCTGTACATATATTTAAAACGAATTGATGCCTTTCGAGCTTTTCATTTACTTTACCCAATAATTCTTGCTGAATTTCTTTAAATAAAAATTGATAGCTTGTATTCCATGTTGGTATAACGGATGAAAGGCCTAATAAATATTCTTTTTTCTTTTCTAGTTCTTGAATTGTTAAAAAAGTGTTCCCCATTTTTGGCATCTGTCGTCCCCCTATGTTTTTTACTTTATATGTGTGAACGATTCACTATATAGTATTAATTATCGCATTTTTTGAGAGGGATTTCCAATTTTGTTTTATGATGTTAACGGATAAATGTGATTTGAATAAAAAAAGGAGACCAAATTTGGTCTCCTTTTAGCAAGTGACTTTGAACGAGCCGCTAGATAATATCCAGCTCCAGCGGCTAGAACAGTCGGCCATTTCGCGCCTTCCTGTGAGGCAAAAAGCGCCTCTTCGTCAGGAGCTCCAATGACCTCCTGTTCTGAACGAGCCGCTTCCGCTTTTAATTAAAATACTTGTTCTACTTCGATAACGCCTGGTACTTCTTCAAGTAACGCGCGCTCGATACCAGCTTTTAGTGTGATTGTAGAACTTGGGCAGCTTCCGCATGCACCCATAAGGCGTAGTTTTACGATACCTTCTTCAATGTCTACTAATTCAACGTCTCCGCCATCGCGAAGTAAGAATGGACGTAATTTATCTAATACTTCTAATACTTGTTCTTGCATATGTGGGTTTTCCATTTTTATCGACTCCTTTCATCAGTTTTATTATAATCAAGATAGAGGGGAAAATCTATTTTTTCTCTTCTTGTTTTATTGTCGAAATTTTGTATCGTGTTTTTTCAGTATAGGGGTATGGAATAAGTTTGTAAAATGATGTGCTTATGTAATAAGACATCTGAATATACTGTTGGGACAAGAAGTGGGGGAGAAGAAATGGTTAATGTTCAAGTGTATGGGACGAAAGTAATTTGTGCGAGCTGCGTTGGAATGCCATCTTCAACAGAAACGTTTGAGTGGTTACAAGCGGCAATTGGTCGTAAATATGAAGGACAAGAAAATAAATTTAATTTCGAGTATATTGATTTCCAAGAAGAACAAGAAGATGCGGATAAAAAAGCATTCGCAGAGCGCGTAGTGGAAGAAGATTTATTTTATCCGGTCGTTCTTGTAAATGGAGAAATTGTTGGAGAAGGAAATCCTCGTTTGAAGGATGTTTACGAAGAAATCGAGAAATATTTATAAAACAAGAAGTCTTTGCGAATTTGCAAAGGCTTTTTTTATTGGAGGGATAGGTATGAAAAATGGAGTGAAGCATGCGTTACCAACGGAAGTAGAGCAGTTAATGGAGCGGTACACAGTAGAATTAAAAGAAATTTTTTTGGATGAAAAAATAGTCGGGTTATATATTTACGGATCCATCGCACTAGGTGCATTTCATAAGGAAACGAGCGATGTTGATTTTGTTACAGTGATAAATGATTCCGTGAATGAAGCTGAAAAACAGCAGCTTGTGGAACTACATAAGAAACTTAGTGATAATACGCTAGGTAAAAGAATGGACGGTATGTATATTTCGCTTGCTGACTTAGGGAAATACAATGATGAAATGAACGAGTATGTGTATTGTGCAGATGGTAAAGCTAATGTTGGTCATTGGGACATTAATGCGGTCACATGGTGGACGTTGAAAAATCAAGGCATTACAGTTACCGGAAAAGAAGCAGAAGATCTTCCGCTGCAAATACAATGGAATGATGTAGTAAATACGATGAAATATAACGTAGAACAGTACTGGAGTGAAAAGGCGAAGAAGCCATATTTATTTTTTATAGAAGAGTGGGTAGAATCAGCTGTCGTTACGATGGGACGTATTTTATATACACTAGATCATAAAACAATCGTTTCAAAAGATAGAGGCTTGCAATACTTGTCAGAACGTTCAGCGGAAGAATGGGAGATTTTATTAAAAGAAGTAGCGAGAATACGACAGAGTCCAAAAGAAAAGCGAATGCTCTCAAGGTGGGGAAGGGCAGATATGACGAAGAGGTACTTACTGCATTTAATTGAGATGTGTAGAGAGAAATGGTAGGGAAGAAAATGGACAATACAGTGGGGTGTATTGTCTTTTTTTATGTTAAATTTGGTATATAATGGTTTAAAAAGTTTAATTATACTGGAGGGGATAGGATGAATATAGAATTAGCTACATATGAAGAAAAGAATGAACAAATGAGTATGCGCCAAGTAATTAGCATTCTATTAATTATTTTTGGGGTCATGCATGGAATTGGTTTTTTGAACCTTTTATATGATTCTTCCTTATACCCATGGTATGTAGATCATCTTATTCCACCTTTAACATTTCTTACTATTATTTTTATATATTCACCAGCAAGAAATCACTGTGTACAGTTAGTAAAATCAATACAGTTCAATAATTTTAAACATTATGTAACGATAGTAATGACGATGATCGTACTGCTTATATATCTTGCAGTATTAAATTTAGTTTTACCACATGGGCTTCGTGTGGATGAACCTAATATAGTAATAGAGCCTACTAAAAATGAAATTATTTTATACGTAGTTGTACTCACGATTTTCGCACCGGTTTGGGAAGAGCTTGTATTCCGAGGTATGTTTTTTATGAAATTATCTCAGCGCTTCTCTATACTTAGTAGTGCCGTTATAAGTGCTTCTATATTTACTTTAGGGCATCCCCTTACAGTAGGGAGTGTTTTATATATTTTTGGTGGCGGTATATGTTTAGCTTATACGTATAAGAAAACAAATAACTTACTCGTCCCATGGGGGATTCATTTATTAAATAATGCATTTTTTATATTAGTAAATTTTCAATTGTAAAAAGACGCCTTTTTGAAAATGGCGTCTTTCGTATTTTGTAGCAGATAGAAAAGACTTTACAAGTATTATGTAGAGGAAAGATAATAGAAAAAATATGTGTATGGGGGAAGATTATGAGTAAATATAAATTACATATAAATAGAGAACAATTATGGAAAGGATGCGTTTTAAATTCGATTGCCCATGCAATTAATGTAGCGCATTGTCCAGATTTCTCACATGAAAGTTCATGGGACGGATTTAACTATAGTATGCAAGATACTCAAGGCGGACGAGGGACAATTACGTTTCATCCGAATTATACGATTGTATGTCTGCAAGATGTGAATAGCGAGAGAATAGATGAGTGGATTGATGCGGAAAATTACTTTGAAGGAGCACCTTCGGAAGTGATACATATTGCGAAAGAAGAAACTCTTCAATACATATTAGAAGAAGTAGAAGGTGAGACTGTACCTTTCATTACAACAGCATTTTGGATTGAGGATAGCGGTGCATATTCAATCGATTCATTTGAAGAGATGGAAGAGCATGGCGGATTTTTATTAGAAATCCCACTACTTGACCTGCAATCAGCAATAGAAAGATTAGAAGAAGAATATGAGCTGACAGAAGAGCAAATAGAGCTTTTACAACTCGTGTATGAGAGAAAAATTAAAAATCCAAACGAGGAAATTATGTTGTCTAAAGAAGAAGTGGCGATGATCGGAACGGATGATAGTGAAGGATTGGAAGTTAGTAAGGATTCTTTTGAAGAGATGAATATTACTTGGGCTTTGTAGGAGAGGATAAAATGTTTCCGATTGGTGAGCAGCCGAGGATTATAAAGGACTTGGAAAATGTTACTGCTAATTTAGAAGAATTAGCGATTGAGGGGAAAACAAAAAATATAGAACGACTAGCATCTTTACAAGTTAAGAAATTATGGGTTTTCGCAGTAAATCAAAAACAGTTTGAACATATTCTTTCGTATGCTCGTCCCGATATATTATATGTTTACGAAATGCGGGTAGAGGATTTAAGTGGCCTTCAGAAGTTATCAGATTTACAACAGTTGTATATGTGCTGGAATACAAAAGCGAAGACGTTATGGGATATCGCGTATAATAAAAAACTCAAATCCTTATTAATTGATGATTTTTCTAAGCTAGAAGATTTAAGTGCTTTAAGTAAGTGTCCGCAACTCAATACCTTTTACATGGGCGGTGGGATAAATACAGCAATGAAAGTACAAACTTTACAACCACTCGCTGCATTACAGAATTTAAAAAAACTTACTCTTATGAACTTAAAGGTTAAAGATGATTCGTTAGAACCTTTAATCCAATTGAAAAATTTACGAGAGTTAAGTTTATCTAATCAATTTAAGGTGGAAGAGTATGCAAAATTATCTGTAGCATTGCCATATACGAAATGTGAATTTTTCAGACCTTACGTATATATGAACGATGCAATAGAGGGAAAGAATATAATGGTGATTGGGAGAAGAAGACCAATCCTTAATTCGAAAACGGATATGGTAAAGATGCAAAAGTATGAAGAACAATTTAAAAAGTTACAAGAGGAATATAAAGCACTAGTAGACATATCAACTTCGTGAAAGAATACTTGCTCTTTTTCCTCGGTATTAAGATTTACAGCACAATGCAAATATTGCTGTAAATAGCGGTTAGCTTGTTCGTACTGTTTTAATTTGTAGAAAGAGAAACAAGTAAGAAGCAAGAATGCTTTTTCTTGTAATATTGGAACGACAGCTAGCACCGGAGTAATAGCGTGTATATTTGTTTTTGCTAAATTTTCATAAGACGCCCACACTTGAAACCAGTCGAAAATAGTAGAAAGGTAATTCGGAATGTTGATAGTTTCATGTGAAACATTATGCAATAACTGGTTCTGGTTCATATGTATAGGCTCTATTCTCGTTTGTAGAATGCAATCGAATATTGAAATGTTTTCTTGTATTTGTAACTGGTCTGTAATAAGCTGCGGGAGACCGATCGGGTGAACTCCGATGTTTATATAAAAACTATCTTCAAACTGGCTTTTTTGTATGTTAATGAGCTTATAAAATCCGTTTTCAGCTTTGCAAAATGTATGTCTTTTTTTCTTAAATCCAAGTGGTTTTAAAGCAGCGTGCAAATTTGTAATGAAATTTTTCTCCTCTTTAGAGTGAGGCTTACTCTTCGTCATATTCGTACGTAGTTAAGTTTTGTAAGAAACTCTCGAAATTAGGTGCTAATTCAATAATTTGCTCCATCTCATTATCGATAAATATAACTGGAGGATTTTCAGCAGTATTGCGATAGTCTAATGCAATCCACGTATGTCCGTCCCCAGATAAAAGTACGAGATTCTCAGGCATTTCCCATTCCTGAATTAAATAACGGCTCTCTAAAATACTAGATTCATTTTCATCAAAAGAAATGCCATATAAGCCAGAAACATTAACGTGATCGTCTGCCCAAGAATTCGGCTCTGAAGTAGGGTGAGCATCAAGGCGCAGTGTTCCTCCGTTTTGTTCTTTTAGCAGGTTTATGTACGATTCTGGAAGCTTTACGTTCAGTGCATCTTCTGCTTTTTTTATTAGTTCGTCGTTTATAGGTGCTAGTTTTAAATAATCATCTTCTGTCCAAATTGTAGTCTTCATATCGGAACTCCTCAAATAATAGTTTTAAGAATCTTATGTCATATATTATAGTTAGTTTAAATGCCGAGCGATAGAGGGAGAAATAAAATATGGATGTATTTGAATACCTTGATCATGTAAATTCTAAAGAAGACTTATTGAAATTTCTTGTACACCTTCAAAAAGATTTTAAAGTGAATAAAGATGAATGGGAGAACATAGAGGTAGAGAATTATTTAGATGCATTACACGGTTGGTTAGGTGCTTATGAAGGTGTTTATATAAATCAAGGGGAGAAGCTTCCAGAAAATATTCCATGGAAGTTTATTGCCCAGATGTTGTTCGCAGCAGCTTATTATGAATAAAATGGAATTTCCGAAAAATGGAATGGAGAAACTATTATGATGAACCACAATAAAATTAAACAACTTTTAGAACATGTAGATCGTGCTGAGGATAATGAAATTGAGTTAGAGTGTGAATTTGAATCAATCACAATAGAACTATTTAATAGTGAAGAGATAGAAGAAGGACAACTTGGTTATAGCGTGGATGGTGAAGGACAAAGTTTAATCGGAAATGAAGAAGGAGATTGGAAAGAAGGATGGATTGTAATTGGACTAGATTCATATCTTGGGGATCCAATCTTTGTAGATAGTAACGATAAGAATTGTCCAGTTTATACAGCTATGCATGGTGAGG
Source organism: Bacillus cereus group sp. BfR-BA-01349 (assembly GCF_022663795.1). Classification (NCBI taxonomy): domain Bacteria; kingdom Bacillati; phylum Bacillota; class Bacilli; order Caryophanales; family Bacillaceae; genus Bacillus; species Bacillus cereus group sp. BfR-BA-01349. The sequence goes on along the minus strand of NZ_JAKUGE010000015.1, from coordinate 12,563 downwards.
GAGATTGGGAGCCGGAATGTATAGCGGAGCGTATAGAAGATATTATTGAGAAAGTGAAGGGGAATGTGCGAGAAATAAAATAGTATTTCAATGTGATTAAGAGGGAGGAAATGTAGTATATATTCACTAAAAAAGATGTATAAAAATGATTTTGATGCATCCTTTTTAGTGAATATATAAAATAATTAACTTAGTGTATTAAAGATATGATACATGATTATTTTAATATATTTAAAAGTAAAATGAAATAAGAAACGGATAATTGTCGGAATATATTCGATTTCCGTTCATTTTTATGAAATATGTGTACTTTTTGTTAGATTCCTTCATTTTGTGCATATACAATAAATGTATATAGAAATAAGAAAAGGATGATGTACGTGAAGGACACTGTTTTACAAGAAACGATTTCTCCACAAGAATTACATAAAGTTGTTCAAAAGAATACAGCTTATTATGACTTTAAGTGGGGTAAAGTAGAAAATCCAGCGCAAGGGAATACATGGAATTGGGTAGCCTTTTTCTTCCCAACTTTTTGGTTAGCTTATCGAAAAATGTATAAGTTATTTATTATATTTGCGTTATTGGCTATACCTAGTATAGTTATACCCCCTTTTATAGATATTCCAGATGGGATTTATGTAACATTTAATTTAGTTCTTCAATTAGGAATGATGATATTTACTGGATGGCAAGGAAACCGTTTATATTACAAGCATGCTGTTCGTGTTTTTCGTAAGGGAGAAGATTCGTCTGATCATGAGAAGGCGTATTTCTTACAATCAAAGGGTGGCGTGAGTATTGCTGGTATGATTGGTTTACAGGTTATAGTCGGGATTGTGTTTGGGTTAGCTGCGTTCGGGCTGTCCTTTTTACCAACTGAACCGAATATTAAAAACGTTGTTCGTTCAAGCGGTGAAGGGGTTACTTTAGAGATTATGACTGATAATCCAGCTTGGAAGTTTGTTAAGAAAGAAAAAGATTATGACGTAGTAGAGTTTACTGGTTATGATTATACAGAGAAGAAAAACGTGAAAATTAAATTTGCTGTTTATTTCGATGAAGATTATTTCGAGTGGCAAGAGATATATGAAAATAATAAGAAGTTAAGTGAAGAAGAAGTAGAAGAATATCAAATTTACATTGAAGAAAATAATTGGGGGTTCTAGAGGGAACTCGTTCATTTTGAAAAGAAGAATCTTGCGAAGGTTCTTCTTTTGTTTATTAGGGGGAGAGAAATGATTTCAGCATGAATAGAAGCTCTAATAGGATCTATTAGTTTAAGTACGGGTTTACACACGAAAAAGATTGATGTTAACATACGTTACTTGCAGCAGTATGAATGGTTTCTAATGATATATGAAGACAAGAAGTATCGAAAGTTATTTATTACGAACTACAAAGTTCGCTCATATTTACAAAGTAAGCTAAGAGTTCGATTGCTCGTAAAAAATAAAAATGCACAACGAAGATTTTTAAAATTAGTGGAAGAGCAAATAGAAAAACGGCATACGAATTGAAATTTTGTAAAATACAATAAAAAATGAGAATTTGAGGTAGGCTTGTCAATAACGTGAGACTGTGGCACTATAAAGAAATGCTATACAAATTTTATTTATCGAGATGTAAACATCAATTTTGATTTTTACGTATAAATAATGAACGGAGGAAATAAATTTATGGCTACTTTACCAAATTGTCCAAAATGTAATTCAGAATATACGTATGAGGATGGCGTTCTTTTCGTATGTCCAGAATGTGCTCATGAGTGGGGCCAAGAAGCAGAAGCTGAAAATAATGATGGTGCAAAAGTTGTAAAAGATGCGAACGGAAACGTTCTTCAAGATGGCGACGCTGTTACTGTTATTAAAGATTTAAAAGTAAAAGGAACTTCTTCAGTTGTGAAGATCGGTACGAAAGTAAAGAGTATCCGTCTAGTTGATGGCGATCACGATATCGATTGCAAAATCGACGGTTTCGGAGCTATGAAGTTAAAATCACAGTTCGTTAAGAAGGCATAAGTAAATAGAAGAGGAGGCGAATAGCCTCCTCTTTTTATTATGTCACTTTTTGTCGGTAAATCGATATTTCGTACAAAATCGTTGATATATTCTGAGTTATGATAGATATATTTGAAAAATCGTTGATATATTGCAAGTTATGATAGATATATTGAAAAAATCGTTAATATAATTTCACTCACCGAGAACGATGCATCATTTACTGAGCGAAAGTTACGATTTACCTCGCATCATAGTCAACCTCTTTCAACTGACATCGCTTATTAAAGAACGTTTTATATCCAAGCTGTAAAAAGATAATGACAGCAAAGGCAGTACTTCCAGAAATACCGAGTATGATGGCGATTTGATATTGAATGGCTGTGAATGGTGATACACCGGATAATATTTGGCCAGTCATCATGCCTGGTAAGCTTATAATTCCCATTCCGACCATAGAATTAATTGTTGGTAAAATCGCAGAGTCAAAAGCGTCTCGAATGAGCGGAGCAGCAGCTTCTTTCGGTGTTGCGCCGAGCATAAGTGCACCTTCAATTTGACCTCTTTGCGATTTCATATTGTTTAAGAACGTATTTGCACCAAGAGAAACACCAGTCATGGCATTCCCAACTAACATTCCTGTAATAGGGACGATATATTGCGGAGCATACCAAGGGTCATGACCGATAATAACAAAGATAAATAGTAGAAGTGGCCCAATTGATCCGGCGACCATGGAAAGGGCGGCTACTCGTTTTAATTCTTTAGACATTGGGATGTTAACCCGTTTATAAATATTAAAAATTGCAAAGGTAGTAATAGAAGTGATGAGAGCGATTGTATAAAATGGATTACTGTTTTCAAATACGTATGTAAGGACATATGCAACAAGTACGAGCTGAATCGTCATACGGAATGTTGCGAGCGCGATTTGTTTTTCGCGAGGTATTCCTTTTAATTTTACAAGTCCAATTAAAATAAGAATGAAAATATAGGCAGCTGCAAGTTGCCAAATTTGGAGTTCAATAATGCCCTTCAACTGAGAGCACTTCCTTTCTAGTTGCACCCTTTGTTTTGCTAATTTCAATAATATCGTCTGCAATTTCTTTTGGAAGTTGTTGCGAGTGTGTGATGAAGATAACTGTTTTTTTCTTTTTTCGTGCTAGTTCAGTAAATTGTTTCATAACGCGGCGTTCTGTATCACTGTCTAATGCTGAAGTGGGTTCATCTAATAAATAGACAGGCGGATCCATAAGTACGATACGTGCAAAGGCAAGTCTTTGTTTTTCACCGCCGGATAATGAGGAGGTGCTATCTTCTAATTGCTTGTCTAAGCTAACGGTTTGTAATGCACTCCGCAGGGCATCATCATTTGGAAATGGTTTTTCAGAAAGACGAAGTCCCATTAATAGGTTGTCTTTAACGGTTCCATCAAAAATAGGTGGAGTTTGCCCAAGCATAACTACGTCACGACGTAATTGAATAGGGTGATAATCAGAAATTAACTTTCCGTTATATTCAATTGTACCGGATGTTGGGGATTGTAAATCGTTTAACATGCGAAGTAATGTGCTTTTTCCGCTTCCGCTTTCACCGATAATACAAGTAATCTTTTCTTTTTGAATCTGTAAATAAGGAATGTGTAGTATATCTTTATATATAACGTCTTTTAATATAAACATAAATCGCTCCTTTCTGATTCTAGTTATATCGTATCAAAAAAAGAGGGGAAAATGGTTATAACGAACAACGTTTTTTCTTCGTCTTGAGTTTTATTAATAAGTTAAGTAAACGATCTAATTCTTGGCTGAAAGAAATCACTTTATCATGAGTGAATCCGTATCGTTCAACGAGATAGATTAACTCTTTCTTTTTCGCTTCTATTCGATTGTTTAGTTTCGATAAGTTCATAAGTCGAATGTAATGCCTCCTACAAAAGTATTTATCACATAAAAAATAAGACCGAATGAATTCGGTCTTAAAGGAAATAATAAAACAACTTACAAATAGCATACAATGTTTATCAATATTTTTTAATATGAAAATGAAAAATAAATCATTATAAATATTGAGAAAGATGTGTCTGATAATTTTTAAAAACTGATGCAAAGAGGCTGCCTACATAGTAGACAGCCTGTAAAGTATTAACCTTTATGATATTTGTACATCCAAAGAAGACCAGATTTTAATAATCTCGGTACACGTCCCATTAATGGTTGGTTTGCTAGTAAACCAAAGCCGTGCTTCTTACCAAGAGATCCTAGAACACCTTTTAATTTAATAACAGGTAGTTCATCCGGGAGTGGTTCATTATTCCAACGTTTTAATAATATTTGGACAATTTGTTCTCCTTGACCTTCAGCCAGTTGGGCAGATGGTGCATGTGGAAGTGCTGCGCAATCTCCTACAACGTAAACATGATCGTTATTTGGAATATTATGATATTTAGTTAAGACAACCCGTCCGCTACCATCTTGTTCAACTGGAAGGTTTCGAACAACTTCATTTGCTTGAATACCAGCTGTCCAGACGATTGCATCACATTCAAGTGGTTCATCGTGGTTGTAGACAATATTTGGTTCTACTTTTGTAATGTTAGAGTTTCGTATAATGTTAACTTTATGCTTTACAAACCATTCTTCTACGTATCTACTTAATTTCTCTGGATATGGGAATAAAATTCTATCTTTTCGATCAAATAAATAGATTTTTAAATCAGAACGGCTTTCACGAAGTTCACTTGCTACTTCAACGCCACTTAAGCCAGCACCAACGACAGCTACTGTTGCATTTGGTTCTAGACTATTTAATTGTTCATATGTCTTACGTGTTTGTTCAATTGATTGTAGACTATGTGTATATTCTCTAGCTCCAGGAACGTTATGATATTTATCTTCACAGCCAAGTCCGATAATTAAATCATCATATTGGATCGCTTCGCCGCCATCAAGATGAACAGCTTTTTCTTCGAGGTCAATATTTGTTACTGTGCCGTATTGAATATTGAGGCGTGGGTGTTCAGGAAACGGTATACGAATATGCGTTTCTGAAATAGTACCCGCAACTAATGCATAATATTCAGTTTTGAAGCAATGATATGGTACTTTGTCGATTAACGTCACTTGTACATCATCTGGAAGTTGGTTGCTTGGAAGTAGCCTTTGCAGAATTCTCATTCCACCGTAGCCGCCACCTAGTATTACGAGGTGTTTCATGATGGATTACCCCTTTTCTGTTGAAATATCCCCTAATCATAAAATTTTATATTAATAAAATATTTTGACTTTACTCAATCAAATTATATCGAATTTGTGAACAAATAACAATGCATGAATGAATACTCTGTTGTACAATAAGGAGAAAAGTAAACTGTTTTTCTTTTTAAGTTACTCTTTCATTGTAAGTAGCATGTTATATAGAAGAAATCATCTACTTTGAAGTGAAGTAATGAAGTAACTAAATAGTTTAGACTGTGTAACGAAAACAACAAGAAACAGCTTAGTTTTCTTCTTATAGATAAAGTGAAAAGGTAATTTGTTTTGTAGTACAGGGGGGAGAATTTTGATTAAACCATTAATTGAATTTTGTGTAGGTAACCTTGCAAGTGGTTCACAAGCAGCTCTAGAAAAATTAGAAAAAGATCCGAATTTAGATGTAATGGAGTATGGTTGTTTAGGATATTGTGGCATTTGTTTTGAAGGACCATTTGCACTTGTAAATGGTGAAGTTGTACAAGGTGCAACAGTAGAAGAGCTTGTTAATAATGTATATGAGTATTTGGATGAAAATCCAATGTTTTAAGGTGTTGCGAATTAGCAGCACCTTTTTCATTAGATAAAACTTTATTTCGTGGGGAAGACTAATACTGAGTATTAGTCTTCCCCAATCGAAAACAGTAGGATAAATAAAAAAAGGCCCTTTTTAGAAGGGTTTTTTTCTTACACAAATTGTGTAAGAGTGGCTCATCGCCAAACGTTGTCAAATATGAGAAACGGAGGACATTCATATTGTGTTCTAAAAGCATGCATTTTATACTTAACATAACAAATTATTTTTGGAGTGAATATAAATGAGCCAATTTTCTTTTACAAAAATGCATGGTCTTGGCAATAGTTATATATATGTAAATATGTTTGAAGAGCAAATTCCTGAAGAAGATTTAGCCCTTGTGGCCGAAAAGGTTTCAAATATTAATACTGGTATTGGAGCAGACGGGATGATTTTAATTTGCCCTTCAGACGTAGCTCCGGTGAAGATGCGTATGTTTAATAATGATGGTTCTGAAGGAAAGAGCTGTGGTAACGGTTTACGCTGCGTAGCGAAATATGCGTATGAGCATAAACTAGTAGAAGAAACAGTTTTCACAATTGAAACGTTAGCTGGTATTGTAACGGCTGAAGTAACAGTAGAAGCTGGTGTCGTGACATTAGCAAAAATCGATATGGGAGCACCGCGTCTAACACGTGCAGAAATACCGATGCTTGGTGAAGGTGAAACACCATTTATCCGTGAAAACTTCTTATACAATAATCATCGTTATGCATTTACAGCTGTTTCAATGGGAAATCCGCATGCGGTTATTTTTGTTGATGATGTAGAAAAAGCACCTCTTACAACACTTGGACCAGTTCTCGAGACACATGAAATGTTCCCAGAGCGAGTAAATGTTGAGTTTATCGAAATTTTGAATGATGACGAGATGAACTTCCGCGTTTGGGAACGTGGATCTGGTGTAACGCAAGCTTGCGGAACAGGAGCGTGCGCTGCAGTTGTAGCTGCTATTTTAAATGGAAAGATGGAACGTGGTAAGGAAATTACAGTCCATTTAGCTGGCGGCGATTTAATGATTGCGTGGACTGAAGAAGGAAACGTGTTGATGAAAGGACCTGCGGAAGTAATTTGCCGCGGAGTGTATGAGTACAAGATAGAAGCGTAAAGATGTATAATGGACTAAGAACAGAAGGGAAGGTGTATTTCATGATTGAAGTAACAGAACAAGCAGCTTTTCAAATTAAAGATATGTTAAAAGATGCTGAAGATGGAGAGAAGTATGTGCGCCTTGCTGTACACGGCGGCGGATGTAGCGGTCTTTCTTACGGCTTAGGATTTGAAGTAGAACCAAAAGAAGACGACACAGTTCTTGAGTTTTTCGGTGTTGAATTTGTTATCGATACAGAAAGTGCTCCAATTGTTAAAGGAGTAAAAATTGACTATAAACAATCTATGCTTGGCGGCGGATTCACAATCGACAATCCAAACGCAATCGCATCATGCGGATGTGGATCATCTTTCCGTACAGCATCGAATGCTGGTAAGCCAGAAGAGTGCTAAGTTTTTAGCCAAAAAAGAAAAGACCTTTTTAGCGATGGAATAAAATCGTTAGAAAGGTCTTTTCTTTTTGCGTTAAAACAGAAAATGCATGTAAAGTTACTTTAGATTTTAATTTAAACGTTACTATATATGGTATATATGATTAATGCTGTGAATTCGAGATTCATATTGTTCATTTTAAGATAAGATTATGTAGAAAAAATGTAAATGATTAGCAAAAATATACTATTTATTAGTTATATTTAATTTTAATATTTGTAACGAAGATGATTGGGGATTATGTTCGGACTAGTTGTAAATGCATCGGTTATTACTAATAGGTAGATTTATGCAGCACGATTGGTTCAACTAATAATCAGTGGGGAAGAAGAAAACCCCCCACTGATTAAAGTTTCACTTTATACAAAAAAGGTGCATGAGCGAGAAGGCTATAGCAAATTGTATAGAACTGAATAGTTCCGTATTAATTAAAATACGTTGATTACTAGATATAAAAAAACACCGGGGGGATTAGAGTGAAGTCATTTAAGAGAGTACTTATAGTAGGGATGGCGTTGACTACAGTATCGATTTTGGGAGCTTGTTCTAGCGATACAGACGTATTAACAAAAGCAGGAGCAAAGCAACCAGCGAAGGCGGAAGGTGAAGTACTAAAAGATCAGAAGAAAACACCTATGACTACGAGCAAACGTGAAAGTATTAAAAATGAGGATGCACCATCATCACAAAAGCGTTATATTTCTCATGATGAATTTCAACAGATTGAGGAAGGTATGACGTATACGGATATTCTTAATACGATTGACTATGGTGGTGAGAACATAAAACATTATAATAACCATGAAAAACGCGTATTTTATACTGAAAAAGATACGGATGGTACATATGAAATTATGGTTGAATTAAATACATATGGTTATGTTGTAAATATTGAACGTACTGCTATAAAGGATGAAGATAAAGATACAGATAAAGAGAATCAGGTATTTACGAAACGTAGTGAAGAGCCTGTAAAGGAATATGAAGAAAAAAACGATCGTGTACCGTGGTATAAAGATGTAAATAACAATTCGGCAGCAGTAAGTTACAATCATTATTTGAAAATCAAAAAAGGTATGGCCGCGAATCAGGTAAAAGCTGCAATTGGACAGCCACATGTGATTGAGAAATATAAATCTTATTCAGTATATGACTATACTGGTTATGGTGGAGAAGGATCATTACGTGTAATCTTTGAACCGAATGGAACTGTTACGGATGTAGTGGAAGACGGTTTACCACGATAATAAATTAGTTACGGGAAGAATTGTAGTAAAGTTGTCTTTGATTTTATAAAGTTTTTGGGAGCATCTCCGAATATAGGTGAAAAAATAATTCTCTTAGCTATGTTAACTACAGTATTAGTATTTACCGAAGTTTCTTCCAAATTCAATAGCGTTATCGTGGATGTTGTTGTCGTATTATCTTTGTTGATATATACCGCAGTAGGGCAGCAATTGTAACTGGACGTAAAAGGACGCGGAGGAGTAGCAGCCTCCTTTTGAAAGAAGGAGGAAAATATGATGGAGGATATTCTTGAATTCATAAGGAGATACGTAATTAAACCTGTTATTAGTTTAGTAAGATATCTTGTAATAGAGATTATAATTGAAGGCATAATAGAAGGCGTAATAAACGGTATAAGGAAATTACGTGATAAGTGGCAGAATTGGCGTGAAAGACGTTATTGGCGGTAGTGTAGCTGATGAGCGTGCGAAACAAAAACGTTATACAGAAATTTAATGTAATGACAATTTCTAAAGTGAAGAAATAATTATTATCTTACAAAAGTGTAATGTTCATGTCATGTTTTTGAATTTCTTCTTTAAGCTCCGGGCTTTAAGATAAGAATATAAGAAAAAACATATGAGGTGAAGGAAATGAAAAGATATATTGCACTGTTTAGTATTTTAGTTGTATTCGCAAGCCTTTTAGTTGGTTGTGATATTAATCGTTTAGGAAAAGATGAGTATTACGTTCAAGTTACAGCTGATGGAATTGAAAAAAATGAGAAGTTTGATAACGGAGAGCCACATAAATATTTCGAGTATAAATTAAAAGGATTCGATAAAGACGGTAAAGAGAAAGAATTAGAATTCATAGCTCAAAAAAATCTTCGTAAAGAAGCATTCCTACGCGTATACCACTCAGATAAAAAAGGTGTAACAGCTTGGGAAGAAGTGAAAAAAGACGAGCTCCCAGCGAAAGTGAAAGAAAAACTAAGTGTGAAATAAGACAGATAAAAAGGAATTGACGAACAGGGTCAATTCCTTTTTTTGTTTTCAAATTCTTCTTCTGAAATGACTTTAAATCCGTGTCTTTTAAATAAAGCAGTTGTCACTCCGAAACCAGTTTGCTTATTACCGTTAAATTCTCCAGTGTAAATCGTAGAACTACCACAAGATGGGCTGCGTTCTTTTAAAATAATATATTCTGGGTGTAAATCTTTAATTTGTTCTAATGCTTTATAAGCACCATTTACGAAAGCTGCTGTGACATCTTCACCATTTTTTGTTATCACTTTCGCTTTTCCGTCTAAAACGTCGTCGCCATTCCCGCCAATAATTTCAGCGGAAGGACGAGGTGTTGGTAGTCCTCCTAATACTTCAGGGCAAATGAGGACTGTATCTTCTTTTTGCAGAAGCTCCTCTATTTTTGAAACGAGATTGTCATTCCCGTCATAACGGCAAGCAATCCCACCTAAACAAGCGCTAATTACGATCATATTTTCATCTCCATTAAAAAATATTAACTATCACGCCAATTTCGCTTCCTGCCTCTTACTTATAAATGAGGTGATATAAATGGGAAGCTTATATAATTTAATGAAACCATATAGTGAATTTCGAAGTAAAGAAGAGTTTAATACATATCAAAAACAAGTTTTGAAGTGCTACCGATTTCAATTGAATAAAACTGATTCTATCATTATTCATTTTTTAGGAAAATATGCGGTGAATGAGAAACAAAAAACAGTAGGGGTTGCTTGTCCATTAATGGGGACGATTGCGACGAATGTTGGAAAGAGTATTCGTACAGTACGCCGTTCAATTGCAAAGTTAGAGGAACTAGGAATTATAAAGCGTGTTGCAACAAAAGAAAGGCATAAACGCGGCGGGTATAGTGCAAACTTATATGTATTTCTTACATCTGCGATTGACCGCATGGATGACCGTATGAAAATGTCCGCTTGTAAAACTGAGGATAATGCAACTGGCTGTAGTAAAAATGAGCAAAAAATTGCTGGGGAAACAATTCTTTCTAAAAACATTTCGCAAATAAAAGAGAAAAGAAAAGGAACGTATGAGCTTGATGAGACGTATTCCCGTCATGATATACCGAAGCCTTTTATATACGCACTGGTGCCGATGACGAGTAATCCGAAGAAAATTAATATATTTTGGAGTAAGGTCGAGCTTGCGTATAAAAAGAGTGGGTTATTAGAACAAGGTGTTTTACTAGAGCAAATATTAGCTGACGAAGAAGTGTATGGAAATTTAATTTGGCGCGTGAAAAGTGTTGTAAGAGCATATAAATATGGGGAAATTCGTAAAGACATTGGGGCACTTTTATACAGTACAGTGCGAGATTTATTTTTAGAGGTTGGATTAGAATGGGGAGCAGCATTAAGGAGAAGTAAGGGAATATCACTATTTGATCCATTCAAAAAAGAGCCATGCGTATAATACATGACTCTAAGTGGCTAATCGAACTTCCTTACAACTGGAACACGAATCGCTACAAATAGTACGAAGACGATAACAGCTATTGCACCACTTTTCATAACGGTTACGATTGGAATTCCCATTGCAAGTGCAAGTGATGTGAATGCATAAGAGAGCGGGATAAAGCCCATTGATGATAGCATAAGTAAACTCATTACGCGTCCCATCATTTCTTCTTTTACTGTCGATTGAATCATTGCCATAAGCGGTACAATCGCCATTGCGATTGTAATACCATAAAACATGCCGGCTAATAGTGCTTGCCAAAGTACGGTGCTAAAGTTGATGGCTAAGAAGAATATACCAGACAATAGCATCATGATAATACAAAATAGACCGCGTCTACGATTAATATTTTTTAAACCTACAATGATAGCACCGATTGCCATTCCGCCGCCTACAGATGCTTCTAAGTAACTAAACTGGAGCGAATCACCATGCAGAACGTTTTTAACAAAAAGCGGGAAACCAACTTGCATCGGGCCGATTAAAAATAAGTTTAAAAAAGCGCTACAAATAAGGAAAGTTGAAAGGAATGGCGATTCCTTTACATATAAGATTCCTTCTTTAATGGAAGTGAACATACCTTTATCTGTATCTTTTTGTTCTGGCATCGTAAATTGTATTTTTTGAACGAGTATGGCAGCGAAAATTAGTAATAAAATCGTAATGGAAAAGATTGTCTCATAGTTCGTAAATTTAATGAGAATACCACCAAGTACAGGGCCTAAGATGACCGATGCTTGGTTCGTCATTTGTGTAAGTGAATTTGCTTGTGTTAACCGGCTTTTTTCTACCAATTCCGGTAAGATAGATCCATCTGCTGACCAGAAGAAAGCATCAGCAAGTCCAAAGAATAAAGCGAATAAAGCAAATGTATATAGTGTTACATCACCGACAATGAACCATGTGAGAATGGTTGCGACAAGAATCGCTCGAATGATATTGGAGTAAAACATAATGTTTTTTTTCGGGAATTTATCAGCTACAGCGCCGCCGACAATCATAAAAATAAGCCTTGGAACACTAAGGGCTACGAAAACAACACCGAGTGAAGCTTCAAGGTTTAATGTTTTTGCTATGTACCACGTTTGTGAAAAAGTAAAAAAGGCTAAAGCAAAGCTTGAAAAAAGAGTAGCTGCCCAAAGAAAAAGGAAATTCGTATTTTTTAATAACGGTTTTCCGCTTCCTTCTAAAGCAGTTTTATTTTGTTGTAGTTCCTCCATATTGCTTCCTTTCTATGTGACGAATTTAAACTAAAAAACTTATTAACAATCGTTTTATACAGTTTCTAATATTTCTATACTGCACTTTCTCATTGTAGACAATAATAATGAATTTGCCCAGTAGCTATTTAACGACAAAAAAAGATGCCGAATTGGTATTATCCCCTATAGGTAGACAGTAAAAAAAGAGTCCATCTGATATGATGGACTCAATACTGTTTTATCTGGAGGGGATTTTTTTA